>CACWUH010000039.1 GCA_902764015.1 uncultured Methanobrevibacter sp.
TGCCGCAACATGAACGGTCCTTGCCTGAACTCCCAGATTGAGCTGTGCAATGCCCCGTGCGACGGCAGGATATCCAAGGAGGAATATTCCGAAATCATCAATAAGATTGACCTCTTCTTTCAGGGAAAGTACTCCGTAATCGTCAGGAACCTCAAAAGGGAGATGATGGAGGCCGCTGAAAATGAGGAATTTGAAAAGGCGGCTGTGATAAGGGACCAGATTGCTTCGATAGAGGAGATTATGGAAAAGCAGTTCGTCGATCTGGTGGATGATGACCTCGACCAGGACGTGATTGCAATCGCTGCCGGCGAAAGGGAGGTGGTGGTAATCATCATGCCGATTAGAAACGGCAAGATAGTCGGAAGGGACGACTTTCTGATGAGCGCCTCGCAGTATGACTCCCCATCCGAAATCATGTTCGCATTCATTCAGCAGTATTACGGCTACAACCGCCATGTTCCAAAACAGATTCTTCTGGATGAGGACATAGATGAAAAGGAGCTGCTTGAGGACTGGCTGAGTGATTTGAGGGGAAACAAGGTCAAGATTAAGGTTCCTCAAAAGGGTGTGAAATTGAGGCTTGTCAAGATGGCAAAGAAGAATGCCGAAATCATCAAGCATCAAAAGAAGGAGATGGAATCCGCATTGGTCGAGCTCAAGAAATACCTCAAGCTTGAAAAGATGCCCCGTGTAATCGAAGGATATGATATCAGTAACATTTCCGGCAAGTTTGCCGTCGGTTCGAAGGTATCGTTCAAGGACGGCAAGCCAAACAAGAAGAAGTATAAACATTTCCGTATGGAAACTCCCGGTCCCAACGATTTTGCGATGATGGAAGAGCTTTTGACCCGAAGACTGAAGATGGTGGACCGTGACCCCGAGCCTGACCTGATAGTCATTGACGGGGGCAAGGGACAGCTGGGCATGGCCTGCGGCGTTTTGGAGAAATTGAACCTGACGCATATTCCAATCATTGGCCTTGCAAAGGAATTTGAAGAGGTGTTCACTCCAAATTCAAGACGTCCAATCATAATTCCCAAAAACAACAAGGCTCTGTATCTGCTTCAGCAGGTGCGTGATGAATCTCATCGATTTGCAATAACTTATCATAGGAAGCTCCGCAGCAAGAATATTTCAGCCTCTTCGCTTGACGATATTCCTGGCGTTGGCAAAAAAAGAAAGGTTGCTCTTTTGAAGGAGTTTGGAAGCATCGATAATATCAAAAAGGCATCAGTGGACCAGTTGGCCAAAATAGATGGCATGAATCAAAAAACGGCTGAAAATGTCTATAATTATTATCGCTAGCGTCTAATTATTTTTTATTAAAAAATACTTATTTTCCATTAACTTTAAATACAAGTATTTTTAAAAAGTTTTTATAACGGAAATAAAAAGGTTATATTTTATGGTGAAATGTCCACGGTGCGGGTATAATAATTCTCCCTCAGCCGTATATTGTGATAACTGTGCATACCTGCTTTCCGACTCACATGGAAATAGGATAAAGAATGTGAAGCGCGAAAAGAGTTGGAACATAGGCATAGTTAAAAAAATTGTAATAGTGTTGGCGATTATTGTTGTGGCATATTTTCTATTCTCTTTTGTCTATAATCATACTCAGCCGACCGAACAGGAATCATTAAACGTCATTACTGATGATGGAAGTCATCTTCAATCTTCTTCTTATCCTTTCAAAGCCAAAATCTCATACGAAGGCAGCTGGTATTCCGAAATGGGAGACCCTAATTATCCTGTAAAGGAAGGTGCGGACGGCACAAAAACGTATGTGCTTGACTGTGCTCCGTGGGAAAGGGTATTTATCAGTGCACAAAAGGAAGATTTTGGTGACGGAGAACTGAAGGTTCAGCTATTGAAGGATGATCAGGTCGTAGCCGAGAACTCGACTACAAACGCTGCGGGACAGGTTGTAGTAAACTACAACTATTGAATCTTATTTATTCTCTGTTCCAGAAGCTCCACCAGTTCGTCGGTTTTGTAGAGCCTGATTTCTTGGGAATCCTTATCCTTGAATATCTTGATGAAGTTGATCAGGTCACTGCATAGCTGGTCGTATTGGATGCTCAGTGTGTTGAAGTTATTCAGCAGTCCGAATGCCTTTTGCTGGTCCAGTTTCGGTTCGTCTCTTAAAATCCTTTCCATATTTGCAAAATGGGTTTCAATCATTATCTTATCCTGTTCCAGGATATCCATGTATTCTTGAATTTTATTGTCGCTAGCCATTTTTATCACTTGTTTTTATATTAAATTGTTAACATATAAATAGTTTCAAAAATATATTTCTATAAATATAAGGGGCATTTATGATGATTAAAGTTGAAAACGTAAGTAAAGATTATGAATTGAGTGACGGAACCAAAGTCACAGCACTAAAAAATGTCAGTTTTGAAGTCGAGGAAGGCGAAATACTTGGAATCATGGGAAAGAGTGGTTCCGGCAAAACGACACTCTTGAGAGCACTGAGAGGTGTTGAACATATTGATGAGGGAAGCATTGAAGTGGGAAATGTGAAGGTCACTTCCGAATCTTCCCAGTTTTATTACAACGAGCTCAAAAAGGAAACCGCAATTCACCTTCAGAGGTCTTTCGGCATATGGCCAGATACCGTGCGCGAAAATGTATTGCGCAAACTGTATGCCCGAAGATACTTCGATGAGGGAGACACCAATTTCGAAGTGGCAGAATCCGAATTCGGCGACGAGGCCGATGAGCTTCTGGAGCTCGTTTCACTGACACATAAGAAAGACCACTACGCATCAGTCCTGAGTGGCGGTGAAAAGCAAAGACTTATCATGGCAAGACAGCTTGCAAAACAGCCTACAGCATTGCTTCTTGACGAACCCGCAACAATGGCATGCCCTAAAACAAAACAAGAGATATTGGATGCAGTCAAAAAGATCAACAAGGAGCTTAACATTACCATCATTATCGTATCCCACCTGCCCGACATTCAGAAATACCTTGCAGACAGGGTGATTCTGCTTGAGGACGGTGAAATAGTTGATGAAGGCTCTCCGAAGGAAATCTGCGACAAGTTCATGGAGGACATGGACGACATTGTGGATATCCAGAACATCTCAACCGATGAGGACCTCATTGACGTCAAGGATGTCTACAAGAGATTCTACCTTCTCACTGGAGGGGAGGTTCTTCAGATGGAGGACATCAACTTCAAGGTCCAGGACAGGAATATCCTGAGCATCATTGGACCCAGCGGTGCAGGAAAAACCGTGCTTTTGAGAATGCTTGGAGGGTTGGACGATCCCGACAAGGGAGAGGTGCTCTATAAGGTAGGCGACAGATGGGCGGACATCGACATACCGGGCTATGACCGTATGGAAATACGCTCAAAGCTGGGCTTCATGCACCAGGAATTTGCCCTTACCCATTATGCAACAGTACTGAGCCAGCTCTCAACAAGACTGGGTTATAAAAAGACAGATATTGTTAATGAGGCAAAGGCAAGGGCAGAAAAGTTAGGTTTAAGTGAAGAGTTGTTGGATTCATTTTATCAGCTGACCGATTTGCCTGAAAGCGAGGCCAAGGAACGTCTAAGGCAGGTAGGACTTGACGGTGAAATCCTGAATGACTTGTTCCCAAGATTTCCCGAAACCGCCACAAAGGAAGCTGTTGCAGACATTTTCGAAAGCCTTGATTTGGACATGGACATCCTTCACAGGAAATCATATGAACTGTCCGGAGGCCAGAAGGTACGTGTAATGCTTTCACTGATTCTGGTTTCAAGGCCTAAGTTCCTGCTTCTCGATGAGCCGTTCGGAGATCTCGACCCTGTCACATTAAGGGATGTCACAAATGCGCTGAAGACAATATCCCATGATTATGGAATCACAATCGTCATGGTTTCCCACAACACAGACTTCATCAAGGAGCTGTCCAACAGGGCAATATTCATGGATGACGGAAAGCTCGTAGACGACAGCGAAGACATCGATGAGATTGTCGACAATTTCATTGACTTCTGCCATGCAGACTACCTTAAAGGGGATTAGATGATGTTTGACGTTATTGCGGTTCCCATCGACGGTTCCGAGTACGGATACAAGGCGGCGGATGTCGCCATTGAAATAGCTCAAAGATTCAGCTCAAAGATTGCCGCAGTCCATGTTCTTGAGGAATTCTCCCTTAACAGCTATGATTCCGAAGAGGATTCGGGCGATGAGATTCTCTCAAGGGTAACCGAAAAGGCTTCCGAGGCCGATGTTGAGGTCATCGAACATCTGCTTACCGCCGACCCGTTGAGGGACATGAAGTTCATTGTCGACCAGACCCGTGCCGATTTGGTCGTTATCCACGCACACGGGGCTAACAACAACAGGTTTGTTTCATTTGAGGAAAATGAGGTAAGCGACACTCAGATAGGTTCGGTTTCAGAAAGGCTTCTGAGGACTTCAGATGTTCCGGTATTATTGGTGAAATAATACTTTAAAACTTTTTTTTCTTTTGTTTAATCACTTAAACAGCTATTTTTTACTATACTTTTAAATATAATAAAAAACTAATTATTTATAACATAAATTGTTTAAATTAAAGGAGATATTTTTATGATTGTAAAAGATTGGTGCTCATTCTGCGGCGAATGCGCCGGAGTTTGTCCAAGAAACCTGATTCAAGTAAGAGAATACAGTCTGGTATTCAACGAAGATGAATGTAAAGAATGCTCAATATGCATTGATGCATGCCCTATTGACGCTTTGGAAAGGGAGGATGATTAATATGATTGAAACTGATGTAATTGTAGTGGGTTCAGGACCTGCAGGTTCAAGCGCAGCAAAGCACGCCGCATTAGGCGGAGCAAAAGTAATTCTGATGGACAAGAAATCCGAAATCGGTTCACCTAAAAGATGTGCCGAAGGGGTTTCAATCCAAGGATTGGAAAAGCTAGGAATCGAGCCTTCCCCAAGATGGGTGACCCAGGAAATCCAGGGCGTAAGAATCCAGACTCCTGATGCAACCGACGTATGGCTGACAAAGGATGAAGTCAAGCTGCCTGAAGCAGGATACATTCTTGAAAGAAAGGTATTCGACAAGCACATGGCAATGGATGCCGCAAGGGCAGGTGCCGAAATCAGAATCAAAACCCTGGTTACAGGAATCGAAAAGATTGAAAACGGCTACATCGTAAAAACCGAATGCATGGGTGAAAAGATTGACTACCAATGCAAGATATTGATTGCAGCTGACGGTCCTGAAGGCCACGTTGCAAGATGGGCAGGCCTCAGACCGGCTGCAAAGCCTAAGGAAATGGAATCCGGTGTGCAGTATGAAATGTGCAATGTCGAATTCGAAAGGCCTGGCGTCATTGAATTCTACCTTGGATCCTGCGCTCCTGGAGGATATGTATGGATTTTCCCTAAAGGTGATGACATTGCAAACGTCGGTTTGGCAATTCTTCCTCACAAGGCCGAAAAGACCGCAAAGGAATACCTGGATGATTTTGTCGCAAATTCCCCTTACCTGAAAAACGCTCAGGCTGTTGAAATGAATGTCGGCGGAGACCCAGTCGGCGGAATGACCAAAAAGCTTTACGATGACAACATCATGGTCGTAGGTGACGCTGCAGGACAGGTCAACCCATTGACCGGCGGAGGAATCATCTCAGGCATGACCGGTGGAATGTGTGCCGGCCAGGTCGCTGCACAGGCCATCAAGGAAGACTGCTCCAAAAAGTTCCTCAAGCAATACGACGAAATGGCACATGCAGAGCTTGACCATGAAATCAAGAGGTATAAGAAGGTTCAGGAATACCTCCTCACATTGTCCGATGATGAACTGGACAGCATTGCACATGCATTCCAAGGGGAAAGCTTTGATAAGATCTCCACCACTGAAATCGTTAAAAAACTGATTAAGGTATCTCCAAAAGCTTTGCTTAAATTGGGCAAATTCGTATAGGTGTTAAAATTGATTCTGGTTACTGGAGGGGCCGGCTATATAGGCTCCCATACCAACAAGGCCCTGCACAATGCAGGCTACGACACAGTTGTATTGGATAACCTCTCAAAGGGTTATGAAAATTTCGTTAAGTGGGGAAACCTTGAAAGCTATGATATAGGAAGCCGTGATTTGGGTGAAGTCTTTGAAAAATATGACATCGAGGGTGTCATTCACTTCGCAGGATTCATTTCAGTGGCCGAATCTGTTGAAATGCCTCAAAAATATTTGAAAAACAATTATAAAAATACTTTAAATCTCCTTAAGGTAATGAGAGAATACGGCGTGGACAAGTTCATATTCTCCTCAACTGCAGCGGTTTACGGAAACCCTGAAAGGATTCCAATCACTGAGGATTCGAACCTAAAGCCAATCAATCCGTATGGACACTCAAAATGGCTGGTTGAAAAGGCACTTGAAAGGGAAGCCGAAAAGGGCGACTTCAACTATGTCGCATTGAGATACTTCAATGCATCCGGATGCGATTTCGATGGTGAAATCGGCGAATTGCACGATCCTGAAACCCATCTGATACCGCTGATATTGGATGCCGCAATCGGAAAGCGCGACTGCATCTATATCTACGGCGATGACTATGACACTCCCGACGGAACCTGCATTCGTGACTACATCCATGTAAACGACCTTGCAGATGCCCATATCAAGGCATATGAATATCTGTGTGGCCAAAAGGAATCAAACGTATTCAACTTGGGAAACGGCCAGGGATTTTCCGTTCGTGAAGTGATTGAGATGTGCAAAAAGGTGACCGGACGCGAATTCGAGGTCAAGGTCGATGAGCGCCGTGATGGAGACCCTGCCCGTCTGGTGGCGGATTCATCCAAAATCCAGAACATGCTTGGCTGGAAGCCTCAATATGATTTGGAAAAGATTGTCGAGTCAGCCTGGATGTGGCATCAAAAGATTAATGGAATTTAGGTAATTTTCATGGAAACCCAGAATCATGAATCAAAAATCGATGTTCGCATAATTGTGGGCGGTTTGGACATTGCACAGCTAGTTTCAAAGGCCGTCAACAACATCCAGCTTGAAAACGACTACAATATAATAGTCTCATCCATCATTCCGACAGTCGAAATCAGCATCGTCAAAAAGGTAGCCGGCGGTGCAGATATCCTGCTGATCGGAGGATATGGCCACGATGAGACTTACAACATTCTATATAATGAACTTAAAACTGATTTTAACCATATAGGTCTGTTTGACTACAATAACATCATCATAGAAGACGAATCCATAGACTTCAAGCTGGCCGAAAAGGAAATTCTCAATTCAATAATAAAATCGACACTTTCATATTCATTGAACCTCATCAACATCCACACATTGGAAAACAAGCTGATGAAGGTGACCCATAACTACAACAACCTGTTGGACGACTACAATCAGGTCATCAAGGAACAGGAAGTGCTCGCCCGTGAAAACAAGGAACTGCGCGAAGACATTGATGACATCAAATCCGACTATTCTGCCTTCAAACTGCGCTATGAGGACATCTATTCAAGGGAAATCCTTGAAATCTTCAGTCTCAATGATTTGTGGCAGGACACTTTCAGGCAGGACTTGGCAGATGAGGAAAGGATTGTGATTGCCACAAACAAGTTTAGGCCGGACAACATTATCGTCGGTCAGGGCTATATTGCAGCGGAATCCAAACAGAAAGCCATTGAATGGCTCAACATCGTCAGGACAGCACTGATTTTTGTGGATGACAATGAGGATGACCTGAAAAAGGAATTGACTCCTGAAAGTGAAGAAAAACCTCCTGAAGTGATTGATGATTATGAAATTCCAAACACTTTCGAAAACTTCTGGGACTGAAACATTAATTATTTTATACTAGTTTTACAAAAATATTACTATACTATTTAATGGGAGTTTGCATATGCAAGGAGAAATGGAAGACAAATGCGGCATTGTTGGAATTCACTGCAAAGATGACTCCAAAGATGTTGCACCACTAGTTTATTATTGTTTGTACGCTTTACAGCACAGAGGTCAGGAATCTGCAGGAATAGCTACTTTTAATCACGAAAAAGGTTTGGAACACTACTGTGGAATGGGCCTGATAACCAGCGTATTTGGTGATGATGAAATCAAGAATCTTGAAGGCAACATGTCCATTGGCCATGTGAGATATTCTACCACCGGTCAGTCAAAAATAGAAAATTCACAGCCTTTTGTAATTGATTTTGGTGACGGATTTATAGCGATGGCTCACAATGGGGACATCGTAAACTCAGATGAGCTGAAAAGGGAACTTATTGATGAGGGATTCTATTTCAAATCCGATTCAGATTCTGAAGTGATCTGCTACATGCTTAAAAAGGAGCATTATGACAACGGCAAGGATGTTGCGGATGCCATTGAAGAGGTATGCAAAAAGCTTGTAGGATCATATGCATTGACGATTCTGATTGACGGCGAACTGTATGGCGTAAGGGATCCTATGGGAATAAAGCCACTTGCTGTTGCAAAAAGAGATGATGAATTTATTCTGGCTTCTGAAACCGTTGCTTTCGATGTAATCAATGCAGAATATGTCAGGGACATCGTCCCAGGTGAGGTCATCTACTTCGAAAACGATGAGATTAACTCCCATATGCTGGAAAGTGCAGGAAAATGCAAGCTTTCCCATTGCATGTTTGAATATGTTTACTTTGCAAGGCCTGACAGCACAATCGACGGAATCAATGTATATAAGACAAGAATGAACATAGGTGCTCAATTGCGCAAGCTGTACCCTATCGATGCGGATGTCGTAATTCCTGTGCCTGACTCATCAATTCCGGCTGCTATCGGCTATTCAAGGGCTTCCGGAATTCCTTATGGTGAAGGACTTATCAAGAACAGGTATGTTGGAAGGACATTCATCATGCCGACTCAGGAAGAGCGTGAACTGGCCGTAAGGCTTAAGCTGAATCCTATCAAGGAAGCCATCAAAGGCAAAAAGATTATTTTAATTGATGACAGTATTGTAAGGGGAACCACTTCCAAACAGCTATTGGATCTTGTAAAGGAAGCGGAACCTGCAGAAATTCACTTTTTGGTGGGATGTCCTCCGGTAATAGCTCCATGTTACTATGGTGTCGCAATGGCAACCAAAAAGGAACTTATTGCAGCTAATTACAGTACTGAAGAGATTTGCAAACAGCTTGGCATCGATTCATTGGGCTACATTACTATTCCTGCTTTGGTTGAAGCCATCGGAATGCCTAAGGAGAACTTATGCCTGGGATGCATTAACGAGGAGTATCCTACTGAAATTCCAGAAGGACTGGAAGCTGAAACTTACTACAAGCCTTAGATAATATGGTTGAACTGTTGGCTCCGGCCGGAAACTTCATATCGCTGCGTGCCGTTTTGGAAAACGGTGCCGATGCAGTCTACTTTGGCCTTGATAATTTTAATATGAGGGCCAATGCCAAGAACTTTTCCCTGGATGAACTGGGAGAGGTTTCAAGGATTGCCGGTGAGTATGGGGCCAAGACCTATCTGGGCACAAACATAATTTTGAATGAACGTTTGGCTTGTGAAATGGAGTCAAACCTGGAGACAATCGCTTCGTCGGGAATTGACGGACTTATTTTATCTGATATAGGATTAATTGAGGACACAGTCTCTCATGGCCTTGAAGCCCACATAAGCGTTCAGGAAAACGTCACAAATTCATATACCCTCAAGACCCTAAAGAAGCTTGGCGCCAAAAGGGCAATCCTTTCGCGTGAGCTGTCATTAAGGGAAGTTATTGAAATCACCGAAAAATCACCCATTGAAACCGAGATATTCATCCATGGGGCAATCTGCATGGCGATTTCGGGAAGATGCTTTTTAAGCTATGGATTATACGGCAGAAGCGCAAACTGCGGGGACTGCCTGCAGCCTTGCCGAAAGAACTGGACACTGACATATGAGGAAGGCGAGGACAATGTCATCAACTTCTCGGATGTGGAGGATGAAAGCTTCATAATCACTGGTAGTGAAGACGGAAGCTACAGGACAAACTTCTTTTCACCGAAGGACATGTGCATGATTGAGCACATTCCCGAGCTGATGGAAAGCGGCGTTGCCTCATTCAAGATTGAGGGAAGGGCAAGAAGCCCCGACTACGGAGCTATGGTGACAGGAATATACAGGCAGGCTATTGACGATTACGAAAAAGACCCATCTAATTATGAAGTCAGAGACGAATGGATGGATGAGCTTACAAGCGTGTTCAACCGTGGCTTTGACACAAACTTCTACTTCAACACTCCATTTGAGAAAAGTGAGGACAACCAATCAAAATACATGAAAAAGGACATCGGTCAGGTTGTCAACTACTACAGTAAGGTAAAGGCTGCCGAGCTTAGGATATGGGATGATTTGAAAATAGGAGATAAGATCATCATTCAGGGCAGAACAACCGGCTCCATCACACATACGATTGATTCAATGCAGGTTGAAGGCGAACCGGTTGATTCGGTGAAAAAGGGATGCAACGTTGCAGTTGCAATTCCGGTTAAAGTTCGTGAAAACGATTTTGTTTATAAACTAGTCGAGAGGAATACTGATGCTTAAGAAAATTGCTATTTATGGAAAGGGCGGAATAGGAAAGAGCACAACTGTGGCTAATCTGTCGGCCGTGTGGGCCAGCGAGGATTTGAACTGCTTGGTTATAGGATGCGACCCGAAGGCGGACACCACACGCACCCTGTACGGCTCAAGGATTCCAACCGTCGTTCACACTTTAAAGGATAACAGAAAGCCTCAAAAGGAAGATTTGGTTTTCACAGGATTCAAAGGAATCCAGTGCGTTGAAAGCGGAGGGCCCGAACCGGGAGTCGGATGTGCCGGACGCGGAGTTATAGTTGCCATGAAGAGGCTTGAGCAGCTGGACATATTCAACGATGATTTGGATGTAGTTGTATATGACGTTCTGGGCGATGTCGTCTGCGGCGGATTTTCCGTGCCTTTGCGTGAAAAGTATGCCGATGAGGTATTGATTGTCACTTCCGGCGAGTACATGTCACTTTATGCGGCAAACAATATCGTTCGCGGAGTCAAAAAGCTCAAGGGCAACTTGAGCGGCATTGTTTGCAACTGCAGAAATGTCGACAATGAGGAGCAGATTGTCAACGACTTTGCCGAAAAGATAGGCACACATGTTATTGGCACAATCCATAGAAGTAATTTGATTCAGGAAGCTGAATTAGATGCAAAAACCGTTGTAGAAAAATACCCTGAAAGTGTCGAAGCACAAGAATACAGGGACCTTGCTTCAAGCATTATGCATAATGAAAACGTGTCAGATTTGGAGCCTATGGATGATGAGCAGTTCGAGGAGTTCTTCAAGTCATACCTATAGAAAAATGTATTTCACCACTTATGATTCGCCGCTTGGTGAGATGTTTATTGCAGCCGATGGGAAAGCCATCAGCAGGGTTTCGTTTAGGGGCCAGAAGCATTTGCCATCATATGACAGTCTTGTTTTTGATGATGATTTAACTATTTTTAGAGATGTCAAGGGATGGCTTGATGACTATTTCAACGGAATGAATCCGAAAATCGATTTTGAGCTTAAGCCCAGGGGAAGCGAATTCCAGCTCAGGGTCTGGAGGATACTCTGCAGGATTTCATATGGTGAAACGATGACATACGGCGAGATTGCCCGCATGATTTCACCGACAATGTCTGCCCAGGCTGTCGGCGGAGCGGTAGGGCGAAATCCCATTGCAATTATAATTCCGTGCCATAGGGTATTGGGGGCAAAAGGCCAGATGACAGGATATGCGGCCGGAATCGATAGGAAAGTAAAATTATTGGAATTGGAAAAGATAATCTAGTTTTAAACACGCATAAAGCTTTTTCTTTCATTGATTTATATATGCTCTGAACTAATATCTATATGAAGAGAAAAAAGTCTCTTCCCTTTCAAAAAAACCAAATTTTTGAAAAGGCTGATATTGTAAAAAATCAAAGGAGGTTATACAACAATGGTAAAAGAAAAAGAACACATCAACTTAGCGTTTGTTGGACACGTTGACCACGGAAAATCCACTTTAGTTGGACACGTTTTGCTTAAGGCTGGTGCAATTGCTGAACAACAACTCAGTGATGGGGAAAACAGATTCAGATTTATTATGGACACTTTGGCCGCTGAAAGGGAAAGTGGAATCACAATCGATCTTGCTCATCAAAAGTTCTCTACTAAAAAATACGATTACACTGTTGTAGACTGTCCTGGACACAGAGATTTCGTTAAAAACATGATCACTGGTGCTTCCCAAGCAGATGCAGGAGTTTTAGTCGTAGCAGCAGATGACGGTGTAATGCCTCAAACCAAGGAACACGTTTTCTTATCCAAAACATTAGGCATCAACCAATTAATCGTTGCAGTCAACAAAATCGATTTGGTGGATTACTCACAAGACAAATACAATGAGCTTGTCGAGGAAGTATCCGCATTGATTAAAACTGTAGGTTTCAAACCTGATGAAGTTCCTTTCATCCCGCTTTCCGCATTCGAAGGCGACAACATCAAGGAACTTTCCGAAAACACTCCATGGTACAAGGGTGAAACCTTAATGGAAGCATTCGACAACCTGACCGCTCCTGAAAAGCCGGTCGATCTCCCACTGAGGGTTCCTATCCAAGATGTATACTCAATCACTGGTGTTGGAACCGTTCCTGTCGGAAGGGTTGAAACCGGAGTAATGAAAATGGGCGAAAAGGTAGTATTCGAACCTGCTGGTGTAAGCGGTGAAGTAAGATCCATTGAAATGCACCACGAACAGTTTGAAGCTGCAGAGCCTGGTGACAACATCGGATTTAACGTAAGAGGTGTCGGTAAAAACGATATCAGAAGGGGAGACGTAGCAGGTCATGTTGACAGCGCTCCTACCGTTGCAAGGGAATTCGATGCACAAATCGTCGTATTGCAGCACCCTAATGTAATCACCGTCGGATACACTCCTGTGTTCCACTGCCACACTTCACAGGTTGCATGCACATTCACAGAACTCACCAGAAAACTGGATCCAACCACAGGTGCAGTTGCCGAAGAAAATCCGGACTTCCTTAAAACAGGCAATGCCGCAATTGTAAAACTCAGACCTAAAAAACCAATGTGCATTGAAAATGCAAAGGAAATCCCACAAATGGGCAGATTTGCTATCAGGGACAGTGGTCAGACCGTTGCAGCAGGATTATGCCTCAACGTGACTGAAACAAAATAAGTTTGGAAAGTAATCATTCATTACTTTCCTTTTTCTTTTCTTTTTTTAAATTAATTCATTAACTATTTATATTCTAATTAATTAAACGATTAATTATGTGCAATGATTTTTCAAATTATGGATTCGAATATTTGGACAATCTGATTCATTCAGATTCGGGATATGTTAATCTGAAGCAGGATATCCTGATGAAAGAATCAGAGCTTGATTTCTATGGGGATGGAATCGAAATTGACACTGATTTGATCATTGACGGCAATGGCCATACCATAGATGCGAACGGACTGTCCCGAATCTTCACCATATCAGGCAATGTTGTGCTGAAAAACATCATATTTGCAAACGGAAGGTATTCAAAAAACACTTTCGACAATATGAATGACGGAGGAGGAGCATTGTATCTCATGCCCGCTTCCACTGTGGAAATGGAGGGCTGCTTGTTTTTGAACAATTCCACTTGTAATTCCGCCGGAGTGATATTGAACAGGTCAAAATCATTGAAAATCACCAATTGTCGATTTGAAAAAAATCATGCCAGGTACAATGGCGGAGTCATAGTTAACGAAGACTCGGATGTTGAAGTTTCCGATTGCGAATTTGTAAAAAACTATGCAAGCCTATCCGGATGCATCTACAACGGAAATTCCCATGCAAATCTCAATAACCTCTTTTTTAAGGCCAATCATGCATACATTTCCGGTGTCATTTCAAACAACCACTCTTCCATGGAGCTGAATGACTGCAGATTTAGGAATAACTATTCAAAGGGTTTTGCAGGAGTCAT
>CACWUH010000040.1 GCA_902764015.1 uncultured Methanobrevibacter sp.
ATCTTTTAAAAGAGCTAAATCCATGTCAAAATTAGATAAGCGATTAGCCAAACTTTTATTAGACTGTAGTTCACTTGTTTCAGCGTCGAGTGCGGCTAATTTACCTTCAATAACACTTGTTTTGCTTTCAACCTGCGCCAAAGTGTCTTCGGCCTTTTCAATGAAAGCAGGAGTATCCAATTTCTCAACTTCTTTTTGAACAGGTAGATCTGGACTAATAAAAGACATTAAAGTGTCCTTTAACCCATGGCCTTCTGATAAAGAATTTCCTAAAAGTTCAGATATACCGTTTGTTTTCATGAGAAGCGAAGATAATTTACCGGTGTACGGTGAGGCTTTTGAAGGCGTTACTAATTCCGCCAATTCAGGATCCTGCTGAATGCTATCAGAAATATCACTGATTTGTACAAGCCCTTGTTCGTGGAGAGCGTCCACTGTAGGAGCTACATACTTTTCCAGTGTAACTATTCTAATTTTTCGCATTCTAGCTGTCTTGAACATATAATCTCACACTACAAAATATTTTTGACAATTACTGAAGCGGCTTCATCTACATTTGCCATAGCCTTGTCCTTTATGGATTTAACATCCTCTTTGGACTGCTCAGCAATATATTGCGCTTCTTTTTTAGCTTTATCTTCTGCATCAAAAACAGTATCTTTAGCGTCATCTTCAGCCTGAAGTTTAGCTGCTGAAATTATTTCATCAGCCTTAACTCGTGATTCAGCAATCAAATCTTTTGATTTGGCTTCTGAATCAACAATGAGTTGTTCAGCATCAGATTCTGCTTTTTTTATCATTGCGATTGCGTCTGATATCTCTGCCATAATTAATCACCATGGTGTACTTATTTTTGTTGAGCAATATATATATCTTTTACTATTCAATTTTGTTTAGAATTCGTAAAATTGAATTTTGAATAAAAAAAAGTATTTAAAATATAATATTTGCATGAAAATATTTGATAAAAAAAAGAATAAAAGATAAATGAATTATCTATAGAACCATTTCAATATGCCTGCCGGCAGTTTCTGCAAATAAGCAAGGATTGCTATTGCAACGATGATTACCCCTACAATAACGAATTCAATATTGTATGGGTGGGCAAGCAACATGTATCCGCTGACGCCTATAACAATGCCCTCAAAGAAGAATACCGCCTTGGTCCAGCTTGGATTGAATAAAATGATAAAGTAAGCGATTGCAATCAGAACCAGGATGATAGCGGTAGCCATGACATCATTGGTGATTGGCTGATGCCTTAAAAATGGAGAGATGCCCCAAACAATCAGCATCAATGCCAGCATTACCCCCAGTAATTTGAACATTTTAACGTTTGCCATAATAACACTCATTTTTTAATTTAACCTTTATGGTATTTATATCATTTCATAGTAACTAGTATATATGGAAAGAGCAGTTTGGATTATTTTGAATGAAAATTTCTCTCTGACTTTGGATGGTGAAATTGAAAACAGTAGGGTGATTGATAAGAAATTCTCTCCAGGAAGCGATATCTGGACAGGTGAGCTTCCCCGCCTAGGCTTCAGCGATGAAAGGGTTCAAAAGGATTATGATGAATTCATATCAGATATCCTGATGCTGTTCAGCGAACCAGGTGCCGACGAAGTCTTCATCAATGCAAAAATAGGTGAGGAATCCGAATATATCAATTCCAAAAATCCTCTGGTAATAAGAAAAATAGAAGAATATAGCGTTGATGAAATCATAGAATAGCGGTGGCCTTCTTCAGTATCTCATCCATATTGCTGAATTCCAATGGTTCTCCATCATCCCCAACCGTTTCGGTCGTGATCAATACATTCGGAGATGCCCATAGGAACGAGTATGCAAAATACGCCACATTGACAAAAATAACTATCCCGACAAATCCCAAAGCTATCACCAGACAGACTGCATGGATTAAAAGATTGCCGTATCTTCTTTTCTTCATCAGGATATAATTATCTTCCTTTTCGATTGTTTTGAATTTATGTTGGGACAGTTCCTCAGAAATCTCATCCATCTGACTAGAACTGTCGGCTTTTAATATGTATAAAGACATCTTAATCCATATAGACTACAAATTCGTCCAATTCCTTTCTTGGAGTGTCCCTTGGCTCTGCATTACCGTAACCCAATGGGGTGAACAGTACCGGCTCCTCATTGTCTTCAAGCTTCAGGAATTCCCTTGCCTTGTCCGCCTTGAACGCTGCAATGTAGCAGGTTCCAAGCCCGACGTCAGTGGCTGCAAGAATGATATGGTCCATGACAATGGTTGCATCGATGTCTGCGATGTTTTTTCCATCCCATGGCCTTGTCCATGCCTTGTCCTTTTGTGCCACGACACACAATGCATATGGAGCCTGCCTGAACCATTCGGCTGCATAGATTTCGGCAAGTTCATCACTATACTTTTTGGTGTCGATGACATAGACTTTAAACGGTTGGTTGTTGACACCTGTAGGCGCTATGGTTGCTGCTTTCAAGACATATTCTAGCTTTTCCTTTTCTACTTCCTTATCCAAGTATCCTCTTACGCTGTATCTTTCTGTAATTACGTCTATAAATTCCATCTTATCATCCTCTATATTCCACATCCTCAAGGTCGCAGAATCTTCTGAATTCCTCTTCATCCATCTGCTCTTCATATGCATGGGCCACCAATCCCGGAAGCCTGCCGATCATGAAGATTCCAAGACCCAATTGGGGGTCGAATCCCAAATCGGACAGTATTGCCGCATTTGCGCCGTCGACATTGAGCTTGACATTCTTCTTGTCATGCATCAGGTCCTGAAGAGCCAGAGCCAGCTTGATGTGGGGTCCGATATAACCCTTGTTGATTGCAATCTCCATCAGCTTGTCGGCTCTCGGGTCGACATCATGATACCTGTGGCCGAAGCCCGGCACCTTCTTGCCTTTGACCACATATTCCTTGTAGATTTCAATGGCAAGGCCTGCAATCTGCTTGTTGTCAATGCTTGAATCATCGATCAGATGAACCGAACTGATTTTTGATTGGTAGAGCTCCATTGCCTTTTCGATGGCTCCGGCATGCTTGTTTCCAAATGACAGGAATGCCCCGGACATTGCAGAGTTGATTGGTGAGCCTGAAGAGGTAATGAGCCTTGCAGTCTGGGTGCTCGGCGGCGTAACGCCATGATCGCAGAACGACACAAGGACATGATTGAATATTCTGCTTTCCTTTAGTGAAGGCAATCTTCCCTTCAAAAGCAGGAATACCATGTCTGAATATCGTATCTTTTCAATCAAATCCTTCTGATTATATCCTCGAGTCACAATCTTATCCTTTTCGACACGTGTGACGGCAGTTTTTAAAGACTTCGGATTGACTTTAAAATTATTTTCACGCATTTTCAAAACCTTTCTCTGTGTTAATTAAAACTTGATTAAAATAAATATATAAAACTTTACAATTTCAATGTTGCAACCCTCGGCTCTACAAAACATGACGGCCTTACTGAAACTATCCTGACGCCGCTTGCCCTCTGGTTGCCTATGTTGAGGTAACATCCAAGAACTGTGGTCTTTCCTCCCAATCCCAACGGACCTATTCCGCTCTGATTCAGCCTGTCGGCAATATCCCTTTCATGCCTGCTTTGGATGTCCAGATTTCCATAGGCGATTGACTTGAGCAAGAGCGATGTCGCCTCGAAGTGTGTCCTTCCGATTCCAATTGACGGGATTGACGGAGTGCAACCAAGCATTTTCAGCGATGATTCAAGCCACTCACATGCGGTATCAATCACATTTTCAAATGAACGCTGGTGATAGACCCTGAATGTCTCAGACCTTATTTCGGGACCTCCGCCTTCAAGCAGAAAGTGAATGTTCAATGTATCGGGGCTTATGTCCCTTTGGTAAGTTGATTCATCATTCGCATTATCTATCAATATCGATGCAGGGGAAAGCCTTCCAGGCTCATCGAAGAGTCCTCTGCTCTGCTCGATTCTTTCAACCTCATTTCCTTTGACAGCCATCGGCCTTGCCGGAAGACTGTTCAAGCCCAAGGATATGCCTTCATGAATCTGATTCAACAACACTCCCGTGATTTGCCTTTCTTTACCCACTTCAATTATCACATGAGGAATTCCAGTATCGTCACATAAGGGAAAATTAGTCTTTTGAGCGACATTATAATTCTCCAAAATCTGTTCGAGCGCCCATCGGGCATTCTCATTGTCTTCTGAATCAATGGCTCGTTTTAAAGCATCATATTTATCATTGGAAAGTGTGGTTGAAGCCTCTATGATTGCCTTTGAAATGTCATCCAGAATATCCATAAAATCACTCGGGAACTGCCAGGTCACTGGATCTGTCCGGTGAAACGACTGCATCCGGACAGTATTCATCAATCATTCTTTTGACCAGCCTCACCTGTTTTATGCGGGCAATGGCCTCTGAAGCGGTCGTGTCCCAATTGTGGTTGGCGGCAACTGATCCGCCAGTCTTTAAATAAACAGGAGATGCGACTTGAATGAATTTAGGAACCTCATAATGCCTTATGAATCCTCCTGTGGATTTCGGATTTTCAGTGTGTAGGTCCAAAACCATATCACATGCATTTCTGATGGATGCAAGCATCGCAATCTGCAGGTCCCTGACAGGATTGAATGAGTCCAATCCAAGCTCTTCAAGCATTTTTGCAGATGCAGGATTGGAATGTCCGGCATGGGCTGAAAGCTTGAAATGAACGTTGGACGGGATTTCACCCCCTTCGCGCATCCGATTCAAGGCCCAAAGCAGACCTTCATCATAAAGAAGGATTCCTCTCACGCCCAGCCTGCAGGCCCTTTTTACATCCTCAATGGCATAGACCAGATTATCATAGCCTCTCAGCCTGTAGCCTATTCTGCTTCCTTCCTTTGTGTGGACGGTAGCTGAAGTATCATATGTTGCCCTTGGACCTACCGATAAAAACAATTCGCATCCATAGTCCCTGGCCAAATCCGCCATTTCCACAATCTCCTCATCGGTGAGCATCATTATCCCCTTGGTTTGGGTTACCCTATGAATAAAAATGTTATGTTGATTAGCCTCGCCAAGAAGCGCTTCCATCGTTTTTGGAGATTGGATTCCGGGAACTTCAAAGCGGTACTGTCCGCCGTCTGCGAATCGTTTGGGCGAAACATAATCGTTTGAAACTTCATCAATGCCTGCCTTTTTAAGGAATTTCTTTGTATTTTCCATATTATCTACCATTTAATTTGCGAACAACGAATTTCATTGTATATTCTTCAAGTGAATCAATAACTGTGAGATTGTTAACGTCATAGTGGGGATTTAAGCCCTTGAATTTGGCAATCATTTCCCTCAATTGGAACGGATTTTCATAATCCCCTTTCGGAAGGAACGTGATGTTCTGGAACACACCGTTTCTGAAGCTCTTGTCAAGTTTGATAATGACATTTGACGGCCTTTTGTCCGGATACAGTTCATTCAGTTTATCATCGCTGACAATGACCATATGGTTTACGAGATTCTTGATGCTGTTTACCTTATCCACTGTCGAATAGTTGTCCAGAAGCCCGAATTCAATCAATTGGTTTACCTCATCAACGGACACCTCGCCGACGACAAGTGAAATTGCAACGGCGTAAGGAAGGCTTTGCCTCAGCTCCTCAATGTTTTTGGGATTGTAATTGTTGTGCTCCGCCGCAACTGAATATGTCTTGACTGCCACATTCTGAATGTGGTCATATTCCTCTCCAATGCTTGCCTTAAGCTTTAAAGCCGTGTCGATTGATGAATGAAGATGTCTGCAGAACGGATATTTCTTGAAGTAGATGTCCCTGACCCTCACTTTGCCGATATCCTTTAGGGCATCCTCAAATGAGAAGTCTTCCTGCTTATAGTCATCATCGTCAACGACCATGCACTTTAAAAATCCTTCATTTCCTTCAAATATTGTTTCGCTTCCGGTGAATCCGTTTCTTGCAAGATAAGCAGACAGGATTCCATTGTAGGCTGCCTTTCCAACATGCAAGGATTTCCCCATGGATCCGCCATGGTCAGATTCCAATAGCCCTGCAGCCTGCGTTCCGCACAAACCTAAAGCATTCAATATTTGATCTTCATCCAATTTTAGAAGTTTGGAGGCAACGACACCGGCCACAAATGCACCAATGGTTCCTGTTGTGTGGAACCCCCTGTTTCTGTGTTCAGGGTTGACAATCTGGCCCAAAAGGATTCCAACCTCATATCCTACCATGACCCCCTCAATGAATTCCTTGCCGGAGAGGTCGTAGGCTTCTGAAATTGCAAGGGCCGTCGGAAAGATGACAGAACCCAAGTGAATTTGCGCTTTTCTGTGGCCGTCATCCAGCTCCAGCACATGAGCGGAAACGCCATTTATGAATGCGGCATGCAATACGTCCGTCCGGATGCCGGTTCCGATTACGGATGCCTGTAAATTTGAATTTGAGTTTCCATGAAATATTTCTTCAACTGTGTAGCAGGCTATTTTTGATGCATCTTCCCCCATTCCTCTGTAAGCGACTCCAAAAAAGTCCAGGAAGGCTGCCTTAACTGTAGCGATAGATTCTATTGTTGCCTGTTCATAGCGATAGTTTGAAATAAATTTAGAAATATTTTGTAAAAACATAAAACACCGATTCTAATATTTGTAAAAAGTAGTATTAAAATAGTTCAGTTGTGGCCCGGAGCAATATTATATATCCAGATAAATTATGCTGCCGGAACACCGGTTAAAACGAGCATTATGTGTGCCACTATGGCAGCTCCATAGTATGTTGCCGCAATAACCAGGACAGTTACCACGATTGCTTTCCATCCCAATGCCTTGAACTCGTCCCAGCTTTTCCCCATTCCAATACCCACATATGCCAAAAATACTGTTACGATTGAGAGAAGCTCGACCTGGGATACATAATGCAGGACAAACTTAGAGGTCGGCATACCTGGGAAAGCCAGAATAATACCTATTATGCTTATGTATAAAATTGATGAAACGTTCAATGGCAGGTACCTTTCCATCCACACACCTGCAAGGGTTATTAGGGACAGTATCGCCATTCCGACAAGGGATTGTTCCATAGGATGATGATAGCCCAGATAATTTCCTATTGCAGTTATGATTGAAAATATTGTCAGCAGGAATATCCAGTTCAGGATACCATGAACAGATACGTTTTCAGATCCGTCAATCAAGTCAGGCATTTATTCATCCTCCTGTTTATGCACTGGGGCATCCTTTCCGAGTTTAGGCTCCAACCAATTATAAAGCTTTTCTGTTAATGGAAGGGCTATAAATATTACGATATAAATTCCGACACAGAATGACAAGAGGTTACTGAATCCGGCAAATGCTTCAATCTGCGTTTCCATTCCCGGAAATGCCGCAAGGGTCGGACCTATTGCTGCAGCATTCATACTTGCGCTTCCAACCCCGCTTGCCATTGCAAATGCATATGGGTGAAGCGGCAGGAATGACAATGAAAATGTGACAAGAAAGCTTATGAATACAGTACCGATTACTGTACCGATGATGAATATTGCAAATACTCCTCTTGATTCTGGAGAGTTGAATCCATACTTGTCGACGACGACAGCAACGTTAGGCTCCCTTCCGATGGAGTTTGTCATACCGATAGCTTCTTTTTTAAATCCTAAAATCAATGCAATCGGAAGAACCAGTATGGTTGCCAGGTGTCCGAGTTCCTGCAGTATTAAGGCAGGACCCATTTGGAAAATCAGATTAATGGACTGGCCACTGGCCACCGCCAACTTTGCAATCAGAACGCCTATGAAAAGCATCATTGCACCTTCGGCAATACGTGCCTGTTTTCTCTGAATCCATGTTATCGGCTTTGCAAGATAAAAGACAAGGCCCAAAATCATTGTATATATCAAAGGCATTATGGTTATTGCAACGTCCTTTGCAATCGGGATTTCAATGGTTCCGATAAACTCGGCAATGACTACTAAAATAAACACTGTACAATGCAATCGGTAATCTCTCCAGGGATTTCTCTTCAGGATACGCTTATCCGTCTTTTCCCTATAGATATGCTCAACTTGACCCTCATTGCCCTTATCCGGAATAATAACAACTCCCAAAGTAGTGGAATAATTCATCAAAATTTCGTACTACAATTAATATTTTCCCAATACATCTTATATAAAATGATAGCATTTAATCTGAAAAAATTCACTAAATATGAATAAAAATAAGTAATAATTTTCACAAAATGAGAAATAAGTTTTATTGAAGCGTGCCAAAAATGCCTTTTAACATGTCAAATCCATGCGACAGAGCGGTTTTGACAAATGTCTCCTTGCAGAGACGGGAGTTTCATAAAATCTGCCATTTTCCAAATCACGCTCGACTCCAACAGGGATTTTTTCATTTGACTCTATCCTATTTCCGCATTTCTTGCATTTAAAGCCCTTGTTCTTTCCGGCAGAGGTCATCCTTTTCCCGCATTCGCACATCGGATTTTTATATTCGACATCATTAAGTCTGATGACCTGAAACTTCTCGACATTGAAGGTGTTCTGCTCCCCGATTCCGCCGTAGACCCTAATCACATCTCCCGGCCTCAGATATGAAACTGTTTTCCTGAAGGTTTTGGTCGGCTCGTATGCTCCGCATTCAATTTCACCCGATTCGTCGGTGATGTAAAAGAACATATGTCCCCCGTCGATGATTGTGGGCTTGTTTTTTACCTCGCCGCAAACGCAGTAGCATCCGAACTGCTTCATGTCAGAAATTTTAGATGCATTCTGGATATGCATATCGGTATGCTGGTTGGTCTTGAATATGCACCAGTCATCTATCGGCTCCCCAACCTTGACGATATCCCTGGCTTCTTTTAACACCTCCGGAACGTTTGACCTTATGCCGTAGAGAACGGGACAGGGCGTTTTCGGCTCGATTGCAATGTAGCCTTCCGAATAATCGATGTTTTCAAATGTGTCGGGAAATGTCTTTTCATCCATTTCATAGACAGAATCATGATCGATTTTCCTCTCAGTTCCAAAGTTTTCAGGTGCCCTGTAGGCCAAAAGTTCATATGTGCAGTCGTCAAGAGGCAGACTGATTGATGCGATGGCACCGATTATTCCTCTTCCCTTTTTGAACTTGTGGATTTCACATCCGACAGACTTGCCGAATTCCTCAGCCTCTTCAATTGTTATGAACTCATGGATTGCCCTGAATGCATAGTCCTCCATTTCAGGAGTGATTTCGCCCTCATAAAATATCACGCCGGGATTGGTGTTGTCGCAGTCAAACATGGACAGCTTTTCGACCTCTTCCAAGACTATTTTCTTTGCAATGCTTGCTTTGGAATCGTTCAATATCTCTAAAGCCACCCCTCCGTTTCCGCGTGTCTTGTGGCGGGCAAAGGGATTCAGCCTGATCAGTCTGGGATAGCCTATCAGTTCAATCCCGCTTTCTGCAAACCTGTTGATAATCTGGCTTGCAAGATATGTCGTGCACATTCCGTCGGGGGAATCCGTATCGTCAACTCCTATATATAAATGCCTAATCAGAATCACCTACTAAAATATATTTAATGTTAAATTAATATATAAGTTTAAGAGAGGATTTACCATGTTAACCAGAAGTCAGCTATTACACAATATCGAAAACTTATTGACCTCACAGGGTTTCAAAACCTCTGACATCTATGACCAGGGCTCCTTTGATATTGTAGCAAGGAAAAACCTACAGATATTGCTTTTAAAGACCTTTCAAAACATAGACAGCATCAATGAACAGAACGCTCATGAAATGAAGCAGTTGGCTAACATATTTCTTGCATCACCCATCATAATCGGCGAGAAATCAAGAAACGGCATTCTGGAGGACGGCGTGGTCTATGAAAGATATGAAATCCCTACAATAAGCTTTGAAACCTTGAAAAGCATGATTGTCTATGGCGAATCCCCTGAAATTCTGGCTGACCGTGGTGGATACTTCGTCAAAATCGACGGCAATGTCATCAAGCAGTACCGGGAGGAGTATTCGATGTCTTTAAAGGACCTGGCAAGCCTCGCCCACGTGTCACGCGCCACAATGTACAAGTATGAAAACGGCATCGTAAGGGCAAATACCGAAACCGCAATGATACTTGAGGAAATCCTCAACACCAAGGTGACCTTGGACATTGACCTGCTGCAGCAGCCCCAAAAGGAGGAAATCAAATATAGCGATGACGTCAATGACTTGTCGAAGCTGGGATATGGAGTCATATCCACAAATAAGAGTCCGTTCGATGCAGTGGCAAAAATGAAAAGTTCGGACAAGCATTCGCCATTGATGGCAAATGTCGAAAAGAACAGAACCGAAAAAACCCTGAAAAGAATGGCAATACCTCTCAAGGACTTATCGATGGTCACGACCTCAGAGCCGGTTTTCATAATCAACAACGACAAGATAAAGGAATCGATTGGCGCCGTTCCGGTCATCAAATCCTGGGAGCTTAAGGAGTTTGAGAACTCAAAGGAACTGCTGAAGATGATAAAAGAGAGAAAGGAAAACTAGAGGAATATCATGGAAAATCTAAACATAACAGATATGGAAAACTATCCGATAAAATGGGTCTGCAACTTCAAGGGCCAAAGGGCCATTGGAATCTGTGGAAAGACACAAAAGATAGCGATGTTCGCATCAGACGAAAGAGTTTCAAGGATTCTGGAAGATATCGTAATCGGAACCGACGAGGCACAGGAAGGATACGGATGTGAAGAAAAGGACAGATGCTGCAATTTCGAATGCGAATACTGTGAGATTTCACCAAGGCAATATCTGCAGATTACCGGCAAAAAGCCGTCAAATAAGAATATAAAAGATTTAATCAATGGACTGGCCGACTTGAACCAGTCACTTGAGGCAGACGGACATGTTCCATTTGATGAATATGAAATCGTGAAGCTCTAATATTGCCTTAACAATTCAAAGTCTTCACGGGCTTCCTCAACCTTGGCAACGCCCATGCAGATTGCATCTACAAAGTCAACATTCTTATAAAAAGTGAATGCCTCTTTCGGCTTCAATACACCTGCCGCCATGATTCTGGTAGCAATTATCTTTTTGTCTAATTTTTTAATCTTATCAATGAATTCCTGCCTTTGGGAAGCATTGAAAGCACTGATGTCCATCATATAGGATAGACTGTTGTATGGAATCATGTAAAAATCAAACAGATTCATGTCCAGATTGTCTTCCAGAAGATCAGAAGTCCTTGACGGAAAAGCGGTGACAAGGCCTGAAAGGGCTCCCGCATCATTTATCCTGTTAAGTATCTTTGAAGTCAGCCTCCAGTCATGCCCGTCGGTTATGAATTCATCGACAAGCATCAGCGGACAGTCGTATTGGCTGAACAGTTCAATATCCTCATCCCAGTCGACCTCCTTTGCAACCTCATAGTTGGGATTGAGATAGTCAACGTCGCTTTTGCCTATTGTCGCAATCACCTTCATCTCGCAGCCTTCGGAAACTGCGATGTCATAGGCTTCAAGGAGGTTGGAATCATTGACCAGGTTGATTGCCCTTACGCCCTGATTATATGATTCAATTATGACTTCAGCGGCATTTTGAGGATTGTTGTATAAATCATCCAGATAAAGCCTTGACCTGTGGCCATAGTAAAGCTCGGCCATGAAGGGACCATATCCCAAAATTGTTTGCGGAATTACTTTTCCCTTATAATTTAAATCCTCAAAGAACATGTTATCGCTATTCCTTTTCAACTACAACTGCAGTTCCATAAACTAGGATTTCCTGCATCACATCAGAGATTTCATTTGAATCGAATCTGATGGCAACTATGCCGTTTGCACCCAATTCCTTTGCATGATCAATTGCTCTTTGAAGCGCTTCGTCACGTGACTCTTCCATCATTTTAACGTATTGGGTGATTTCTCCACCAAAAAGAGATTTGATTCCAGCACCGATTTGTCCACCGGCACCCCTACTTCTGACGGTCAGTCCATATATGAAACCTTTTGTTTCAACAATTCTGAATCCCGGAATATCGTTTGCTGTTGAAATTGCAAATTCGTTTACGCTTACCATAATATCACATTCAAGTTTTTAATTAAATATATTAATTAATTATATATTAAACTTTATCAAAAAATGCCAAAATAAAATAGGTTTTAAATAGGATAAACAATATAAATTTAAGTAATATTTATTATCAAATATTCAAGAATTATGGTGAAAAAATGAAAGTACTTATTGCTGATGCTATTAACGAAAAAGGTATTGAAAATCTTAAGGAAGTGGCTGACGTCGTTGTAGATACCGAAATCACTCCTGAAGAACTTGCCAATACCATCAATGAATACAATGGAATCATTGTAAGAAGTCGAACAAAACTGACCAAAGACATTATCGAAAAGGCAGACAATCTGCAGATTATCGCAAGGGCAGGAGTCGGAGTGGACAACATCGACCTTGATGCTGCAACCGAAAAGGGTATCATGGTTGTAAACTCCCCTGAATCAACTTCAGTAACCGTTGCGGAACATACCATGGGTTTAATCTTAAGCATGGCCCGTAAAATCTCAATTGCTGACAAATCAGTTAAGGAAGGCAAATGGGAGAAAAAACAATTCATGGGCGTTGAACTCAGAAACAAGACTCTTGGTGTAATCGGTATGGGAAGAATCGGCTCACAGGTAGTCAACAGATGCAAAGCGTTCGGAATGGATGCAATGGCTTATGATCCATACCTGCCTGAAGAGGTCGCAAAGCAAATGGGAGTTGAACTGACCGACCTTGATACCGTGCTCAAAAATGCCGATTTCATTACAATCCACGTTCCGTTGACCCCTGAAACCGAACATTCCATCTCAACCGAACAGTTTGAAATCATGAAGGACACAGCATACATCGTCAACTGTGCCCGTGGCGGAATCATTGATGAAGAGGCATTATATGACGCATTGGCAAACAACAAAATCGGCGGTGCCGCACTGGACGTGTATGAAGAAGAGCCACCTGCCGAAGATTCAAAATTATTCGAATTGGACAATATTGTCCTAACCCCTCACATTGCCGCTTCAACCAAGGAAGCTCAAAGGGACGCTGCAATCATCGTGGCTGACGAAATCATAGAGTTAATTAAAGGAAACAACCCTAAAAACGTATTGAACATGCCACGTATCGACAACAACACCTACCAGGAATTAGCTCCATACATGGAACTATGTGAAAAATTAGGAAGCTTCATCTCACAGGCCGTAAACGGCAAAATCAAGGAAATTGAAATCATCTACAGCGGAGAGCTGGCAGAAATCGCAAACCTTGAAATCCTGTCAAGAACAGTTATCCAAGGTGCAGTAAATCCATTTTTAAGCTCACCTGTAAATGCAGTCAACGCTTCCCTTGTCGCTAAGGAAAGAGGAATAAGCATTACTGAAGGAAGAAAGGACAATGCCAAAGGCTATGAATCATTGATTAAGGTTATTGCAAAAAGCGAAACCGACACATTCTCAGCCGAAGGTACCCACCTGCACGATGCAAGAATCCTAAAAGTCAACGGCTACTGGGTGGATGTCATTCCTGAAGGACACATGTTCATCGCAAAATATGAGGATGTTCCTGGAAGCATCGGTAAAATCGGCACAAAATTAGGCGAACATAACGTAAACATTGGAATCATGCAAGTCGGAAGAGATGAAAAAGGCGGAAGAGCCATCATGGTTCTGACTTTAGACAAGGAAATTCCAAAAGAAGTAATCAAAGAAATCCAAGCTTTAGACAATGTCTATGAAGCCATTGGATTAGAATTATAAAAAGCAATTTTCACCATAATTGTTTTTTATTTTTTACTTATTTTTTTAACGCTGCCATCCGGATTTAACTCTATTCTGATAACCTGTTTGGGCATTTGGGTATTGGAA
>CACWUH010000041.1 GCA_902764015.1 uncultured Methanobrevibacter sp.
GGTTCAACGGGGATAGCCTGAAAAAATACTTAAATTAACCATTATTAAGTGAAAAAAATTCAGGAATCCCCATCCTCTATAGGATGGGGTGGTTCAATAACAAGTTTTAACAAATTATATTTAATGACAATAAAATCTCATTCTATAAAAATCAACACGAATAAAAACTTTGAAATCATTGACATCACATCCAAAATCAACGAACTGATTGATGTTGATAGCGGAATAGTCTCCATTTTTTCAAGACACTCCACTTCGGCCATCGTTGTAAATGAAAACGAGTCAGGCCTTTTGGATGATTTGAAATTCACACTAGACAATCTGATTACTGATAAATATTCCTACAAGCATGACAGGATTGACAATAATGCCAGATCACACCTGAAATCATTCATGCTTTCATCAAGCGAGTGTTTGCCAATCAGGAATTCAAGGCTTGATTTGGGCACCTGGCAGTCAGTGTTCTTCATAGAGCTTGACGGGCCAAGGCATAACCGAACCATAAGTTTAACTATAATAGGAGAATAATATATTATTAAGATGTGAATAAATGGAGAAATTCTTATGGATGATGAAACTCTTAAAACTTATGGATATGTAATCAGTTCTTCTTATAGGGAAAGATCAGTTAAATCTCTTAATGACAGCGATAAGATACCCACCGATTTGGCTGAAGACATCGGAATTCGCACAAATCACATTTCCAAGGTGTTGCGTGAGCTTAAGGAATGCGGTGTTGCCGAGTGCATCAATGAGGAAAAGCGCAAAAACAGGGTATACAGGCTGACACCTAAGGGTGAAGATGTAGCTAAACTCATAGATTAATACTTATTTCTTCAAGTGGTGTTGTTAAATTGAGGCGATGGACAATAATTTTAATAGCTGTAATAATTCTTTTATTAATTCTGATAGTCATTTTCAGTTATTATGGCACTTCAACACCAGTGAACGAGTACGCCCAGATGGAAGTCGAAATGAGAAAATTATGGTATTGAAAAAGAATTTAGTTTAAAAATTCAATTTCAAACGCAATCACCGGATAATCCAGTGTAAAGTTTGTGATGACTTCCGGGGAAACCTCACCAAAGAATCCTTTAACAGAACCCTTTTCGGCAGTGCCTGCAACGTCTGCCACCCTACCCGGTATGAATGTCATGTTTTCGCTGTCGATTATTTCCATTGAATAGCCGAGATTTGCCAGAACGCTTGTAACGACAGATTTGATTTCTGAAAAGTTGGCAGTTGAGTGGCATATTACTCCGGCCAGTTTTTTGGAGGCGACAGTCTTGTTTTCCTTAGATTCATCCAAATAAAGCACATCGCCGATTTCAAAGATCTTCTGCGGAAGGTCCTCGTGCTTGTTGTCTTCCAGAAACTCCATTAAAGAATTGATTAAGCTAGTTCTAATCATGGTCCTGTCGATTGTGATTGGCCTTGCAACCTGAACGTGAGGCTTTTCTTCCTGATTCATGTTTTTGTAGTGTGCCTCTTCGCTTGTAAGCATCAGGCTCATCACTTCCTGGAATCCCAGGCCAATCATCACTTCACGGATGATGCTTTCAGCCTTGAACCAGTTGTTTTCATAGGCAACTGTGTTGATGTCAGGCAGTTTGGCCACAACGTCGTTTATGTGGTACTGCACTGCAATGTTTTCAACGATATCGACTTCATGCAGGATGTCTACCCTGTAGGCAGGAATTATTGCCTTTACGGTATTTTCATCCAGGATTTCAGCATTGAAACGTGCTTTCAAAAGCAGGTCATGAATGTCCTGTGCATCCAAATCGGTTCCGCCGATTAACTCATTGGTGGTATTCACATGGACGTTCATCTCCTGTGGAGTCAAATCAGGACTTACGATGGTCTTGTCTTCATATCTTACTTCCATTGACTTGATTTGGCCTCCGACTTCGGCAAATGATGAGCAGATGATGTTTAAAGCTTGATTGACGGCTCTTTCATCGGTACCGGTAACGTCAACAATGATGTTATGGGTGTCCTCCTTGAGTTTGGTCAGCTCTCCGTTGATGATTGGAGGCATGGATAAGACATTATCGTCCTTGTCCAGAATCAATGGATACTTGTCAAAACTTTCGATTAAATGAGCGTAATCCTTACCTTTGTCATGCTCTGTGAGGATTTGTTTTGGAGTCATTTCACTATCCTTTTCCAGTGGAACGAATGCATTGGCGTCAGTTGGGGTTGCAATGTATTTGAAAGGACCTTCAACGACATCAGCATTGTGAATACCGATAGCCACCTTTTTCCTGTCCCTTCCGATTACCCAGTGAAGGTTTTCCTGGAAATCCATGCAGTATTTGAGCTTGTCGCCGGAAAAGTCGACATTGTCTATTTTTGCAAATCCTATGAACGGCCTGATTGCTGCAACGTCGCTGTCTACGGTAACATATTCACCGGATTCCTCAACCTTATAGTCCGGAAGTCCGATTTCCTGGCCGATGAATCCCTTAAAAGACCTGGCCACCCCTTCGACAGACAGGTTGTCCGGCCTGTTTGGGAAGAATTCGACCTTGATTTCCTCATCGTCAAAGTCTTCGATATCGCTGGACATCATAGGCAATGTGTCTATCAGTTCGTCTTTTTCCATATCTATTCCTAAATCTTTCAAATCCTGATATTTGAATGTTATAACTGGCATTTAATAACTCCATTTATTCTAAAATCCATATATTAAAATGAAAAATAGAGATTCAACTAAAAAGTGAAGGGCTCTATGTTCTATCTCTCCCATATCGCGTATGAGCACGGTATGGGTCACGTCAATCACAAAATGAATGAGGGCTGCGAGAATTCCGATGGTAGGGTTCAAAAATACAATTGACAACACTATGAAATGAAATCCGGCTTCCATGATTTCGTGGACTACCCAAGTCTGCCAAGTGGAGTGGGTGGATTGCTGGATTATTCCGCCTAAGATGATGTAAAAGTTGTTCAGAACCTTCCACATTAGGGTGGTGTGAAGCACATCGCTTATGGCCAAGACAATTGCAACATAAAACCATAACAAATTCATTTTTTAACAGTCCTTCTATTATTTGATAATATTAATAATATGATTTTGATATATAATATAGTTAACTATTTTTTCATTGCTTTCACTTTGTAAAATTGTTCTCACATTGTAATATTGCTTTAGGTCCGTAAAATTGCTTTGATTGGCAACTAATCCATTTAAGTATCAGTTAAGTTATAGCTTCACATGGTGATTTGATATGAGCGAAAACAAGGATTTCAGAATTGAAAAGATGGTCATTTCTCAAGATTATAATTTTTCAACATTATGGTATTTTAATGTTTTTACATTGGATTTCAGGGAAAAGAAGGCTCAATGCAGTTATTTTCCTCATGATGACACAATTCCGATGGATTTTTACAAATCCCAGTCTTCAAAAGAAAACCATAAGCTGAATGTAAAGTTTTGGAAAAGTTCAAATTATAAGTTGATTTACTTAACAGAAAAGCAATTGGATGATTTCTTAAACGATTTTGAAAGCCTTGATTTATTTGAAAACTATAAACCAAGTATTTCAAAAGGTTTTAGTGATAAATTTGGAAATATCGGCATGTTAAGCAAATGCAGTGTCGAAATATTTTATGAAAATGATGATGTTGAAAAGTTTAAGTTTGTTGATAACTTTCCAAAAAATTGGATTGGATTCGGAAAGATTTTAGAGAATCTGGTGGGTTTTGACGTGTTGAACATCGGGAATTTAAGGTATTTGATATGTGAACTTCATTTTGACATCAAAAGCGATGGAGTATATCTTGATGGCAAAAAATTGAATTTGACTAAAATCTATTATTACCGTGGAGGAATATATGGGCCATTAGGTTATAATTTTGCGATTGATTTGGTTAATAAAAGCTTGAATTATCCCAGAATGGGACATTTGGATTATCCTGCTGAAGAGATATATAAAAATTTAACCGATGATGAGATATCTTGTATTTTAGATTTAATTGAAAAATGCAGTGTCTGCAGGTGGTATCATAAGGATTATTTGAATAGAATAGATGCTTATGAATATCCTCGAATCTTTTTTGATGGTGTCCACTGGTATATGGAACTTGTATTTGAAAATAAGTATGTGCTGCATTTGGGAGGTCATAGCGAATATCCTGATACGTATATGTATTTCGGTAGAAAAATTAAGGAGTTGTTCGTGTTGACCTATTCTATATTGATAAGATAGGCGATGATATTTCAGGGGATTTTGAATTCTGGGAAAATAAGTTAATTGATTAAAAAATTATACTTACTTTTTTAAATAATAACTGACATATTTAATAATATTATTTTTACTTACATTAACTAGGAGAAAAATATGTCAAACGAAGAGATTCCTAAAGACTATGACTTTAAAAAAGAAAAGATTTGGGAGCAGAAATGGGAAGACGAAAACGTCTACAAATACATTGGAGACGGATCTCGTCCTAGATACATAATCGACACTCCCCCACCATACCCGACAGGAGCCATTCACTTGGGCCATGTCCTGAATTGGGTTTACATTGATATGAACGCAAGATACAGAAGACAGAAAGGATTCGATGTTCTTTTCCCTCAGGGGTGGGACTGCCACGGTCTTCCGACTGAAGTGAAGGTCGAAGAGACTCACAACATCAAAAAGAATGATGTGTCAAGAGAACAATTTAGGCAGTATTGCATTGATTTAACCGCCAAAAACATTGCAAGCATGAAAAAGGACATGAAAGCAATGGGATACTCCCAGGACTGGACCCGTGAATTCGTCACAATGAATCCTGAGTACATGAAAAAAACCCAATATTCATTTCTTAAAATGTATGAGGACGGATTGATCTATCAGGGAAAGCACCCTGTAAACTGGTGTCCTCGCTGTCAGACAGCCATTGCATTTGCTGAGGTGGAATACTCTGACAATACCACATTCTTGAATTACGTTAACTTCCCTCCTGCAGTCGAAGATTCATATGATGACATTGCATCATCACAGGAATCCGGCAAGCAGGCTGATCCTAAGGATGAGGGAATTCTGATTGCAACAACCAGGCCGGAACTGATGTCTGCTTGTGTTGCGGTTGTAATACATCCTGATGATGAAAGATATGCTCATCTTCTGGGCAAATACGTTGAAGTTCCGCTGTCACACCAAAAGGTAAAGATAATTGCCGATGAGGAGGTAGACCCTGAATTCGGTACAGGTGCGGTAATGATTTGTACATTCGGTGACAAGACTGACGTAAGCTGGGTTCAGAAATATGACCTGGAAGTCATTGAGGTCATGGATGATGACGGCACGCTTACATCTGCTGCTGGCAGGTATGAAGGAATGGATTTGCAGACCTGCAAAAAGCAGACAATCGAAGACTTGGATGCTGAAGGCTACTTGCTTAAAAAGGAAGAGGTTGACCAGAATGTTGGCCAATGCTGGAGATGCAAGACTCCCGTTGAAATTCTTCTCAAGGAGCAGTGGTTTGTAGCAGTGCGCGATTTGATTGAAAAGACAAAGGTTGCTGCCGATGAAATGAACTGGGTGCCTGAACACATGAAATCCCGTATGGTAAACTGGGCGGATTCCATGGAATGGGACTGGTGCATTTCAAGGCAAAGGATATTTGCAACTCCAATACCTGTATGGTACTGCAAGGACTGCGGAAAGGTCATTCTGCCTGATGTGGAAGACTTGCCGATTGATCCGACAGTTGACAATCCAAAACATGCATGCGAATGCGGCTGCGAAGAGTTCGTACCTGAAGTGGATGTTTTGGACACCTGGATGGACTCATCAATTTCACCGCTTTCCATTGCCGGATGGCCTGATGAAGATTATATTAATCATTTCCCATCAAATATCCGTCCGCAAGGACATGACATCATCCGTACATGGGCATTCTACACAACTTTACGTTGTATTGCACTCACCGGCCAAAAGCCGTTCGACGATATCGTTATCAACGGTATGGTGTTCGGTGAAGACGGAAACAAGATGAGCAAATCAAGGCCTGAATTCGTGGTCGGGCCTGAAGAGGTCATTGAACAGTACGGTGCCGACCCTCTAAGGACATGGGCTGCCAACAGTGTGCCTGGTTCTGATGTAATATTCGACTGGAAGGACATCAAGCACGGATACAGGTTCCTCAGGAAATTCTGGAATGCCTTCAGATTCATCAGCATGCAGATTTTCGACGAGGAAGTCTCATATGATGAGGTTAAGGATAATCTTGGACCATTGGACTTATGGATACTGTCAAAATTAAACAATCTCAACGTTAAAGTTGACAACGCATTTGCGGACTACAACTTCGCAGACACAATAACATCAATTGAAAGGTTCTTCTGGCACGACTTCTGTGATGAATACATCGAAGCCGTAAAGTACAGGCTGTACACTGACGTTTCAGATGAGTCAAGACGTGCCGCCAAATACACATTGAGGACAGTTGTCGAAACTTCCCTGAAACTGTTGGCTCCTATTGCACCGTTCTTCACAGAAGAAGTTTATCAATACTTCTCAGATGAGTCAATACACACCACCCTATGGCCTGAAGTGTATGAGGAACTCATCAGTGAGGAAATGGAGGGTAAAGGCGAAACCACTGTTGAGCTTATTGACGAGGTCAGGAGATTCAAGTCAGCATCAAAAATCCCATTGAATGCCGAGCTTGCCGAAGTCAACGTCTACACTTCGGATGAGGATTTGGTTGATGTGTTCAACCAGTTTGATGCAGACATCAGGGGAACCCTGAAAATCAATGATTTGGCAATCAGCTCCGGAAAGCCTGAAGTCCATGAAAAGATCATTGAGGTTGAGCCTGACATGTCCCAAGTCGGACCTACATTCAAGGGGGGTGCCGGAAAAATCATAGGTTATTTAAAATCAACCGATATCGATGAAATTGGCTCTGCTTTGGAGGAAAACCATGAACTCACAATAGGCGACATTGTAGTTCCCGAAGACATGTTGAACATCAAAAAGGAGATTGTTGGTGCATCCGGTAAGAAGGTTGACATCCTGCAATCCGAAAACTTGGACATGATTGTAGAAGTAATTAGATAAATTACTTCTTTTAATTCTCTTTTTTTGTAAAAAAATAGGTTAAAGGTTATTGGATAGCCTTTAAACAGTATGAATATTTACTGCATTTAATTTGAATTCATCTTTTGACTTATCGTAACCTTCTTCCAGATAAAAGGTGACCTTGATTCCCTCTTTGTATTTGTCTTTGTCTCCCTTGAACTGGTGTTTGACAAAGAAGAAGTCTTCGCCGTCTTCCCTTTTGATGAAACCTGTTCTTCCGCCAGGCATTATTCTTTTTATTACTCCGAAGTTTGGCTGCTGGCTTTTGTATTTCATTTCGGTCCAGAAGCTCCTGAGCTCCTTTTCGATTTTCCAGTACTCGGTATTCTCGGTATCAAGTCCCGCATCGGCAATCTTTTCTTCCAGGCTTTCATCGATTCCCCATTCATTGTGCAGTCTGATTGAATAGATCAGATAAGCGTGTTTCAGTGCCATTTCAGGGTCTTCATCCTCAAGCAGGTCTTCAAGAAGGGAATACAATTTGATTTTCTTGTCACTGTCTCCATGGCTCAATGCGGCGGATATTGCATATTCGAGGGATTTGTCGTTGTCTCCCTTGAAGAAATAGTTTTCGGCAATCTCCCATTTGATGAACCAGTCCTGCTTGTATTTGGAGATGTCTTTGAGGTATTCGATTGCCTCGTCATATTCTCCCAGTTCCCTGCATGAGCGGGCAATCCTCCATTTGAACCAGATGTCCCCATTGTTGGTGAAGCTGTCCAGCTTTTCCAGGGCTTCCCTTGAAATGGTCAGGCATTCCTCATAGTCCTCCACTTCCTGAAATGATTTTGAAACCCAATTGTAGTATTTTTCCTTGTTTGATGCTATTTTAACATCTCTTCCATCGCTTGTTGTAAATGAGGAAGTCTTTGTGCTTAGATAATCCGGATTAAGCTTGTCTGCCCAAATAAGGATGTCTTCATAATCATTTTTCTTGTAGAGGTAGTCAAGAAGCTTCATCATAGATAATGTGTATGCACAGACTCCGTCCTTTTTGGAGAGATCCTCCTGAGGCACCAGTTCTGTTATTGATTCCACGGCTTCAAAGAGTTCAGCTTCATCTTCGGGGTTTTTCACATAAAGCTGATATAGCGCCCAGCTGTAAAATCTCTTGTCCCATATTGTGAATGCTTCCGGATGGTCGATATAAAGGGATTCGTACAATTCTTTTGCATCTTCATACTTCTTGCTTTGGTAGTTCTTTTTTGCCTGAGCCAAGTCCTTTTTGATGTTTTCACTCATTATGTCACCACGCATATTTCGTATGTGTATAAATTGTTTGTATGGATTATTTAAATGTTGATGTTTAATCTTTGAATTTCATTTTCAAAGCAATATTGTAATTGCCTTAAAATTTTATATCTTGATGTAAATATTGTATTTAACTCATTGAAAGTATATATACTAGTTATTACATATTTACTAAATGGAGATGAGAAATTATTATTTTTAAATTAATTTAAGGGATTTTAATTATTGAGGTTCTAGAGGTCTTTTTTTCCAGCTTAAATCCCTGCCTCCCTATGAAGACTGCCACTTCTCATCTCCCTTTTCACCTTTTTGATTTTAGAAATATGTCCAGTTTATTTCTAAAAAGCTTTCAATCCAAAGTAAATATTGTTTTTGGCTCATTAAAAGTATATATACTAGTTATTACATATTCAGTAAGTGGAGATGGGTTTTCATCTATCACAGATTGTCTGAAATTATTTAGTCATCCATCACAGTGTTGAAAGATTATGGTCAAAACCCTATTTTTAAGTAATATATTCAATATCCAGGACCCATCTCCAATATCTTCACATGAAATTTAGTCGACATCGTTTTCCAGTCTTTTCACAACCCTTGCCGGAATGCCCAAGGCAAGCGAATTGTCTGGAATGTCCTTTGTAACGACCGCCCCGGCACCGACAACCACGTTGTCTGCGATTGTAACTCCCGGAAGGATGGTCACGTTGCCTCCAAGCCAGACGTCATTTCCGATGTGTATTTCACTGGCCTGTGCCAGATGCTCACGGCGCCCCTTTGGAGTCAACGGATGGCCGACAGTCGTTATCAGTGTATGGGGTCCGATCATAACATTGTCGCCGATGTAAACCTCTTTTACATCCAGAATAGTTACATTGAAGTTTGCAGTGAAATTGTCTCCGATGAATATGTTCTTTCCATTGTCGCAGTTGAATGTCTTTGCAATCCAGACATTCTCGCCGACAGAGCCCAGCATCTCACATAAAAAGTCATACTGCTTCTGTTTGTCTTCATCATCAATTGAATTGTAGATTCGGCAGTTCTTGATGGCATTCTGCTTGATTGCATCGACTTCCTCATCATCGTAGCAGTATTCAAGTCCCGCCTTTAGCTTGTCAATTTCCTTCATGGTTAACTATATTATTCAATTTGACTAAAAATAATATTGATTATAATGATTCTTAAGGTAAAAAATATTTCGGAAATCGGAGGGGTTGTTAAGGCACCTCCTTCCAAAAGCTATTCTCACAGAGCAGTCATCTTGGCTTCACTTGCCAAAGGTACATCCAAACTGCACGATATGCTGTTTTCAGAGGATACTCTGGCTTCAATAAGAGTATGCAAAGCCTTGGGTGCAAAGATAACTCAAAATGAGGATTGCTTGGAAGTTGTCGGCACAGGAGGCAAACTGCACAATTCATCAGCCGAACCGATTGATCTGGCAAATTCAGGAACAACCTTGAGGCTAATGACCTCCGTTTCTGCCTTAAGCGATAATGAAGTTATTTTAACCGGTGATGAGTCTTTGCAGACCCGTCCTATGGGATTGTTGATGGATGCATTGGTGCCTTTGGGTGTTGAAACCGAGTCATTGAATGGCAATGATAAGGCGCCTATATTGATTAAGCCGGGATATGAAGGCGGTGAGACCAACATCATGGGCAATGTCAGCTCACAGTTTATCTCATCAATCTTGATATCTTCGCCGCTTTCCAAAAACGGAACCAAATTGTATGTCCTGCCTGAATTCAAGTCAAGACCTTATGTCAACATGACTCTGGACATCATGAGGAAATTTGGAGTCAAGACACTAAAGGGTTATTATCTGAAGCATGACAACTGCGAAAAGGAGCATCAGGGCTGCAAAATCGACGAGTTCGTCGTAAGAAAGCAGGATTATGTTGCCTGCGACTATACCGTTGAAGGGGACTATTCGTCCGCTTCCTATCTTTTGGCATTGATAGCAATCAATGGCGGAAAGGCCAGAATCAAGAATCTGTTCAGGGATTCCAAGCAGGGAGACAAGTGCATTTTGGATATCCTGCAGAAGATGGGTGCAACAATCATCCGTGGAGAGGATTATGTTGAAATCGCTTCTTCTGGTAATCTGAAGGCTGTTGATGTTGATCTCTCAAATGCGCCTGACCTGCTCATTACCGTTGCGGTTTTAGCGGCAATGGCTGAAGGCACAACCAACATCACCGGAGTTGCCCATGCAAGGGTCAAGGAAACAGATAGGATTGATACCACCTGCAGGGAACTGGAAAAGCTGCACTGCAAGCTGGTTGAAAGGCAGGACGGCATGAGCATAACCGGAGGGGTAAAGTCTGGTATTGTCGATTCCCACGCAGACCACAGATTGGCAATGGCATTCAGCCTGATTGGCCTAAAGCATGACATCGAAATCACCAATGGTGAAGTGTTTGACGTGTCGTTTCCAAATTTCATCGAAGCGATGGCGGAACTTGGATTTGAACTGGAGTTAAAAAATGAATAAGGAAGAACGTGTAATCAGATTAATCGAAGAGTTGGAGAGCGTTTTTGAGATAAGGACCTTTCTTGACCATGACCCGTATAAGGTGTTGATAAGAACCATTTTGTCTCAAAGGACCCGTGATGAGAATACAGACCAGGCCACTGAAAACTTATTTGGCAAATATCCTGATATTTATGCTGTAGCTGATGCTCCGATTGATGATGTCAAGGAGCTCATCAGGCCTGCCGGCTTTTACAATGTCAAGGCTGCCAGGATTCAGGAGGTCTCACAGATTCTGATTGACGAGTATGGGGCAGAGGTTCCCGATACAGTTGAGGAGATGGTCAAGCTTCCGGGTGTCGGTAGGAAAACAGCAAACTGCGTCATGGTCTTTGCCTTTGAGCTTCCAGCAATTCCGGTCGACACACATGTCCACAGAATCTCAAACCGTTTGGGCTTAGTCGACACCAAAGACCCGGAAGATACTGAGGTTGAACTGTGCAAAATCGCTCCGGAAGAGCTGTGGATTAAGCTGAATGACTTGATGGTCCAGTTCGGCCAGAACATCTGCAAGCCGATGTCTCCGCAATGTGAAATCTGTCCATGCACAGACATCTGCGATTATTTCAGTGAAAATATTTAATTATTTTTTTAGTCATACCAAAAAATTTATAAGGTATAACAATATTATATAACAATAGTTATAATAATAACACTTGTTATAACTTTAAAAATATTGTTAATATAGTATAAAAATTAAATAATATAATAGGAGAATAAAATATGGCAAATATACCAGAATTAAAAAGGGGAGTACTTGACAGCATTACAGATGCTATAGGAAACACTCCAATCGTAAGATTAAACAATTTAACTAAAGACTTGGAAGCTGAAGTTGATGTGAAGATTGAATCCTTCAACCCCACAGGCAGCGTGAAGGATCGTGTTGCAGTTGCAATGATTGAAGATGCCGAGGAAAAGGGATTGTTGAATGAGAATTCAGTAATCATTGAACCGACCAGCGGAAATACCGGAATAGGTCTTGCATTTGCGGCTGCCGCTAAAGGTTACAAATTGATATTGACCATGCCTGAAACCATGTCCGTTGAAAGAAGAAAATTCCTAAGTGTCTTGGGAGCCGAACTGGTCTTGACTCCAGGCGCTGACGGAATGGGCGGAGCAATCGCAAAGGCAAAGGAACTTGAAGAGAATACTGATGATGCAATCATTTTAGGTCAATTCGACAACCCTGCAAACGTAAAGATTCATGCCGAAACCACTGCTCAGGAAATCCTAAGGGATACTGAAGGAAAGGTCGACATTGTCATCGGCGGTGTGGGCACCGGAGGAACAATCACTGGAATAGGTAAGGTCCTTAAAGAGGAAGTTCCAGGTGTTAAAATAGTTGCAGTCGAGCCGAAAGACTCACAGACTTTAGGTAAAGGCGAAAAGGGACCTCACAAAATCCAAGGTATCGGTGCAGGTTTTGTTCCTTCAATCTATGATGCAAGTGTCATAGATGAAATCATTCCGGTTGCAAATGAGGATGCAGGAAAAACCTTAATTGCCCTTGCAACAAAAGAAGGTATATTTTCAGGAATATCTTCTGGAGCTGCAACTTGGACGGCTTTAGAATTGGCCAAAAAAGAAGAAAATAAAGGCAAAAGAATAATAGCTATCTTACCGGACAATGGTGAAAGATATCTCTCCGTTGACTGGTTATTTGAATAAGATTAAGTATATATACCATATGTTATATAATTTAAGTATAACATATTGTGAGGTTTATCAATGTTTGACAATTTGAAGGCTGAAATCAAAGCTATTAAAGAAAAGGATCCTGCCGCAAGGTCCACATTGGAGATTTTTCTATGTTATCCCGGTTTTTGGGCCCTGTTTATGCATAGGATTAGTCATTGGCTTTGGATTCATTCTTTCAAGCTTTTGGCCCGTATGAATTCCAACTTGGCTAGATTCATTACTGGTATTGAAATTCACCCGGGCGCAACATTTGGTAAACGAGTATTTATTGATCATGGTATGGGTGTTGTAGTCGGCGAAACCGCTATTGTTGGTGATGACGTACTATTATATCAAGGTGTAATCCTTGGAGGAACAAGTACAGAAAAGACCAAAAGGCACCCAACTGTTGAAAAGGGAGTGATTGTCGGAGCCGGTGCCAAGGTGATGGGAAACATCACCATTGGAGAATATTCAAAAATAGGTACCGGTGCAGTTGTACTAAAAGATGTGCCTCCTCAATCAACCTGTGTTGGTGTTCCTGGCAGAATCGTTAAACGCAGAGGCGTACGTCATGAGGAAGTTGACCTGGATCACGGCAAACTTCCGGACCCTGTTGCTGATGCACTTAGAGTAATTGAAAAGCATCTTCAGGAAAACGACAAGCGTTTCGAAATACTATTTGAAAAGCACGACCTTTGTTTTGCTGAAGACATTAGAGATGAACAAGAAGAATTAGAAGATTTATTTAAAAAAGATGGCGATTAATATGAAACCACCCTGTGAAATCGTAGTTTGGTATGTAATACCTGCAATCAGATCAGAACTGGCAAAGGAACTTTTAAATTTAGGAATGAAACAGAAGGATGTTTCAGAACTTATGGACATTACCCAGCCTGCAGTTTCTCAGTACATTACTGACAAACGGGGTAGCGGAATAAAACTGGATGATGATGTAAAGGCGATGATTCATGAATTTGCACGCCAATTGTCAGAAGGAGAGGCTACCAAAGCGGATTTAATACCAAGAACCTGTAAGATTTGCAAGAATGTAAAGACTGCTGATGTATTGGAACAGCTGAACATTGACAAGTCCCAGCTTGGTGAAGACTGTCAATCTTGTATTGGTTCCGAGGCAGAATAGTGAAATATTGGAAAATATAGTAAAGTATTTAAACTATTAGTTACCAATATTTTATTATACTTTTTTAGTTAGTGGCAAGTTTACCGAGTGGCTAGGTGTGTGGCTGCAGACCATAATACGGGGGTTCAAGTCCCTCACTTGCCTTTTTAATAGTAAAGAGGACTTTAAAACAATTAATGACAATAGGGTCAATCTGTTTGTTTGCGGTCCTACAGTTTATGACGATGCCCACATCGGGCATGGAAGAACTTACATTTCCTTTGATACAATTAAAAGATATCTGGAATTCAAGGGATATGCCGTATTCTATATTCAAAACGTTACAGACATTGACGATAAGATAATCAACCGCTCAAAGGAAAGCGGAATTCCATCTGATATCCTGGCACGAAGATTCGAGAAAAGATACCGTGAAGACATGGCAAAACTGAATGTCAACGGAGTCAATCTCTTTGCAAGGGCAACAGACCACATGCCTGAAATAATCGACCAGATTCAAAGGCTAATCGATAAGGGCTTTGCATATGAAACCGACGATGGTGTATACTTTGAAATAGATACCTTTGAGGAATTCGGAAAGCTCTCAAACAGGAATGTGGAAGAGCTTGAATCACACAGGCAAATAGCTGAAACCACCAAGAAAAATGACCAGGACTTTGCTCTGTGGAAAAAGCGTGAAGGCGTGGACGAACCTACCTGGCCGTCCCCATGGGGTGACGGAAGGCCGGGATGGCACATTGAAGACACTGCAATCACTGAATTCTACTTCGGCGAACAGTACGATGTCCATGGAGGCGGACTTGACTTGATTTTCCCTCACCACGAAGCGGAAATCACCCAGATGGAAGCCGTATCAGGAAAATCCCCTATGGTAAGGTACTGGCTTCACACAGGATTCCTGAATGTAAACGGAGAGAAGATGTCAAAATCACTGCACAACTTCATCACAATCCGTGAATTGCTTGAAAGCTATGAGCCTGACACTTTCAGATTCTTTGTACTGTCAACCCATTACAGAAGTCCTATTGACTTTTCAAAGGATTCTTTGCATCAATCAGAAAGAAGCCTGGACAGAATCAGGAAATACTACGAGCTTCTTGATGTCGATGTGGAATATGAGGAATTTGAATGCGACGCTTTGGCTCCTCATAAAAGGGAATTCTTCGACAGCATGGATGATGACTTTAACACTCCAAAGGCCATTGCTGCAATCTTCGGTCTGATCAATGACACCAAAAATGAATTGGGCGATTATTCCGATGAGGATAAGATAGCCATCAAGTCATTTTTGGATGACGCTGCACATATTCTGGGAGTCAGCTTCGAATCCGTTGAAGTGAATGCCGGTTCGGATGATTTGCTCAATCTGATTTCTGATGTCAGGTCAGAACTCCGGGCCAACAAGCAGTATGACCTGTCCGATAAGATTCGCGCTAAACTGCAGGAATTGGGCTATGAGATTAACGATTAGGGAGATTCCATCTCCTTTTTTTTCAAAAGGTGATGTAAACTATTTTTAACATTTTACAAGTTGAAAACAATATTGATTTGGGCTTGTTTTTTTATATACTGACCTAAATATTGTCCTAGACTCATATGGAAAGATATATATTCTGATGAATACAAATTAACCATTACAAAAAATTATTTTCAAAAAATAGTTATTTTAATTAATTTTATTTTTTGGAAAAAATGGAGAAAATAAGTATGTTCGGAATATATTCAAATCAAAGATTGAGCAAAGAGGAAAGCAAAATATTGAAGGAAAATCCTGATGACTACAACTGGTACTGCATCTATGTTCAGACCATTTTCAGGGATCGACGGTTCTTCCAGGTAAGGGAGGACATTGAGCTTCCCCAAAGCGAGGATGATGATGGTGTTGTCCTGATGTTTCAGGGAGGTGATGTCGTCTATTTCAAGACAATGGACGGGGATGTGACCAATGAAGAAGTGCAATCAGTATATGATGTCTGTTCTTATTTGGAAGGACTTTTCAACCGTCCTATTAAGGCATATGTGGTTTTCCCTCCGGATGGTGAAATTAAGGCCGATAAAATCGAGGGGGATGGTGAAGTAACCATAGTATTTTCAACCTTAAGGAATGACGATGGTGAAGAAATCATCGAAAGATTGGAAAGCAAGCTCAAAAACCATGAGGAATTCACAATTCCTGATTCAATCGATCACATGCTCCTTCCATACACCGGTTTCAAAGATAGAAAGGTCTTTGATGAAAAATTTAAGAATTACATGAATCTTGTCATGGAGTACGGGGGGTGAGAAAATGCTTAAGGATAACTTAGATAAAATCAGCGCAGAGGAAGAGGAATTCTTCTATAATGTCATGATGAGTCCGGGATTCAATATCCACTCTCCATTTGAAGTGGGAAAGGACATTGATTTTCCAAAAAAGGATGAGCTTGGAGGGGTTGTGCTGAAGTTCATTGGCGGAGGCGCAGCCTATTTCAAAATACAGACAGAAATGCCGAGTCAAGAGGAAGTCCAATCAATATTTGAGGTGGGGCTATTTTTGCAGGAATCCTTTGGGGATTATGTTGTCTTAAACATATTGTGCATGCCGGATATTGAAATCCGTGATATTAAAGTAATATCCAATGAGCATTTCGGCACAGATTTCCTTTCACTTCGAAAATTGGATGGCATCGAAGTTCTCGACTCATTAATCGACAAACTCGAAAACAATACGGATTTCACCATTGATGACCATATCCTCAGAATCTTTCTTCCATTTGCCGGCAGGAAAAACGAAGATGAATTTGAATGCAAATATTCAAAATTCCTTGATTTATATGCTCGAAGTGGTTTGCAAACGCCTCCTGTCAGCAGGCTGGTTGAATCAAACTTTTCCATTGCACGCTGGTTTTCAGATGATATGGTTTTTGATTTTTCCATTTTTCAAAACAGGCACTTGCCCTTTTCTAATCTGGGGGAATGACCATGGTGTTGAATCCGGATTTGAGACCTGAAAAGAGGAATTTTGAGGAAGTGACAAACATTCTTTTCGGAGGCAGTGACAATGCAATTTTCTATAAGGTCATATTGGCATTTGTCTTTAAGGAATTCGGATCCTTTGAAGTGAGACGGGACATTGAAATTCCAAGAAAAGATGATAATGGTGTGGCACTGTCATTTGATGATGGAAGGATTGCTTATTTCAAAATACAATCAGAGCAATTAAGCGATGAGGAATATGAATCAATGCTGGATGTCTGCTACTTTCTCCAAGACAGGTTTGGCGGTTCAATCGATGCATATGTCCTGTGCCGTCCTGAAATTAAAATAAGGCCATATGGGGGCATTGTGGGCGATGACGTTACCTTGAGGTTAACGGGTCTCAATAACTATGATGGAGATGAAATCCTTGATGAATTGGAAACCAAACGCAGAAACAAGGAAAGATTCACCTTCCAGGATTGCATCCATCACATTCTTCTTCCATACATGGGTTATAGGGATAGGGATGTGTTCTTGCCTAAATATCAGCATTATATGATGGAGACTATGTTCGACAATGCTGAACAACATGGAATTGAAGTCTTTCGACTTTAATTTCACTTTTTAGGTGGTGTTTTTGATGAATGAGAAAAATAGGAGAATAATATTACTGGAATTGGCTTTGCATAGGTATGATGAGGAAGTAGAAAGAAATAAAGCCACTGATAATAAAAATAAGTCAATGGTAGCATTTTTAGCAGTAATGTTGACAATTCAATCTACAATTCTCATTCGATTGATTGAATTCAATGGATTTATCAGAAGTGATGAAATGAATTTCTTGGTGATGTTGTTCATTATTTCATTTGTTTTTAATTTGTTTTCATTATTATGTTACCTTTCAACTTTGAGATATCTAAACATGCTCAAATCATCTCCTAAAATTGATAATCTTGTATATTTTGGGATTAATAAAACTCCTTTTGAAAATATAATTGAGAATACAATTGTAAGTTTAAATAAATCTGTAAAAGAGAACAAAAGTATATTAAAAGAGAAAAGCGCTAAAGAAAATTATGGGATTATATTTTTAAGGTTGGGATTAATTGCTACAACAATATTTATAATGTTGTTTGTATTAATATTATTATAAGGTTTGTTAAAATGTCTAATGAAGAAAAAAAGAATGATCCTTTGAATGTTTCTAAAGGTTGGTTTTCAGAACCGAATATAGAATTTGTTATAGAACCTGATGAAGAGGAAAAGGGAATTCTTGAAAGAATTAAGTATTTTTTTACATTATTTTTCTAATTTTTTCTAAAAATATAACAATGTTTATATACTAAGATAACATATGTTATATTATATAACATCAGTTATAACTATTTTTTTAGGTTTACCAAAACATTTATATATAAAAAATAACTATTGTTATATAGTGAATATAACACGTGATATATTTTACTGAATTCTAATTTAAAAAGGTGATTATTAATGACAAATAAAGATTATAGATTAGCAACATTAGGTGTACGCGCAGGACAAACTCCAGACCCCGCAACTGGGGCTCAAGCTGTTCCAATTTATCAGACAACTTCATATGTATTTAAAGACTCAGATGAGGCTGCAAGAAGATTCGCCCTTCAAGAATTTGGACAGATTTACTCCAGATTAACTAACTTTCAACATCAAGTGGTCTTGCAGCAATTTCATATGCAATTTTAAATGTAACCGAGCCTGGAGACAATATAGTATCTGCAGACAACCTTTATGGTGGAACCTATCAGCTGTTCAATTACACATTCAGGGATCTCGCAAGGGAAGTCAAGTTCGTTAACTCACAGGACCTGCAGGCCTTTGAAGATGCAATTGATGAAAAGACAAAGGCAATCTATGTCGAGTCAATCGGAAACCCTAAACTGGACGTTCCTGACTTTGAGGCACTTGCAGAAATCGCACACTCTCATGACATACCATTGATTGTTGACAATACCGTTGGCGTAGGTCTTGTAAGGCCGCTGGAACATGGTGCGGATGTCATTGCAGCATCAGCCACCAAATATGTCGGAGGCCACGGTACTGCAGTCGGAGGATACATTGTAGATTCCGGAAAGTTCAACTGGGGAAACGGCAAGTTCGCAAACTTCACAAAACCAGATCCAAGCTACCACGGACTGGTATTCTGGGATGCCTTCGGAGATGTTCCTGAACTTGGAAACATCGCATTTACAGTAAGGGCAAGGGCAAGACTCTTAAGGGATTTGGGTGCAACACAGGCACCGGTACACAGCTTCATTTTCCTTCAAGGTCTTGAAAGCCTTGACGTTAGGGTAAAAAGACACTCTGAAAATGCCCTTAAAGTGGCAAAATTCTTGGAATCACACCCTAAAGTGAATTGGGTGAACTATCCTGGACTTGAATCACATCCGACCTATGAAATCAACAAGAAATATCTGAAGGATAATTTTGCAGGTATTTTAGGATTCGGAGTTGAAGGAGGAGAGGAAGCTGGCCGCAAGGTAATCGAAAAGCTTGAGCTCTTCTCAATTCTTGCAAACATCGGAGATGCAAAAAGCCTTGCAATCCACCCTGCAAGTACCACTCATCAGCAGTTGACTCCTGAAGAGCAGGAAGCCACCGGTGTGACACCTGACTTCATCAGATTGTCTATCGGTCTGGAAGATGTCAATGATTTGATTGATGATTTGAGCCAGGCTTTGGACAGCATCTGAGCAAAGTAACCATTTGCTCACTTAAAACATATATATGATTAAAATTTACTTATAACAAAAGACAATTGGGAGAGATAAAGAATGTATTTGGATAACTCAGCAACTACTCAAGTCAGTGAGGAAGTTTTTGAAGAGATGAAACCGTATTTCACCGAAGAGTTTGGAAACCCTTCAACTCTTTATAAAATCGGTCGTGAATCTAAAAAGGCATTGAATCAGGCTCGCCAAAGGGTGGCTGATGCAATCAATGCAAAACCGGAAGAGATAATCTTTACAGGCGGAGGATCAGAATCAGATAATCTTGCCATAAAGGGAATCGCATTCAAGTTCCTCAACCAGGGCAAGCATATTATCACTACGGAATTCGAGCACCCTGCAGTGAAGGAAACATTGAAATTTCTGGAATCCCTTGATTTCAAGGTTACATACCTGCCGGTATATGAAAACGGAATCATCAAGGTCGAAGATGTAAAAGAGGCAATTACCGACGATACAATATTGATTACCATAATGCACGGTAACAATGAAATAGGTACGGTTCAGCCTATTGAAGAGATTGGCCAAATCGCACATGAAAAGGGAATCACATTCCACACCGATGCGGTTCAGACCTTCGGAAAGATTGAAGTGGATGTTGAGAAACTGAACGTTAATATGCTTTCTTTGTCTTCCCATAAAATCAATGGTCCGAAAGGTGTCGGAGCATTGTACATCAAGAAGGGAACCCGCGTGGTGCCTTTGATTCATGGCGGAGGTCAGGAAAGAGGCATCAGGGCAGGTACCGAGAATGTTGCCGGAATTGTTGGATTCGGAAAGGCCTGCGAGCTTGCAAGCCAGCAACTGGATGAGCATTATGAAAAGCTCTCCGCAATCAGGGATGAGCTGATTGAAAAGGTCCTCTCCACAATTCCTGAATCATATGTGAACGGTGATATGGAGCAGAGGCTTCCAAATCTTGTGAACTTCAGATTCAAGGCAATAGAAGGCGAATCATTGATTCTTCTTCTGGATGCCAAAGGCTATCAGGCTTCAACCGGTTCGGCATGTTCCTCCAACAAGTTGGAGGCTTCACCTGTGCTGACTGCACTAGGTTTGGACCCGGTTGACGTTCATGGATCTTTAAGAATATCTCTGGCACCGGAAAGCGATGCATTTGATGTTGATGAATTTGTAAGAACCGTTTCAGATGCGGTTTCAAGATTAAGGGAAATGTCTCCTTTATGGAATCAGGAATTGGATTATGATGGCGTAATGTGTACAAAACACGGCGATGACTGTAGGATGTGTTAATTATGGATTATTCAGAAAAAGTTATGGATCACTTTGCAAACCCAAGAAACTGCAGAAAGATGGAAGATGCCAATGGTGTTGGTACCGTCGGAAACCCTACCTGTGGGGATTTGATGACAATCTACATTAAGGTCAATGATGATGATGTAATTGAAGACATCTCATTTCAGACATTCGGATGCGGAGCCGCCATTGCAACAAGCAGCATGATTACTGAAATAGCTGTTGGAAAGACAATAGATGAGGCCTTGCAGATATCCAGAAATGATGTGGCAGATGAGCTGGATGGTCTTCCACCGATAAAGATGCACTGCTCAAACCTTGCCGCCGATGGGCTTCAGGCTGCAATTGAAAACTATAAAGAAAACAATCAATAATAATAAATACTTTAAGAAATATAATAACATTATCTATTAAAGGAGATGTTTTATATGGCAAAAATATTAAAATGTGACGATTGCGGAAGCATCATTAAAGTTTTAGTCGAAGGCGATGAAAAAGCATGTTCAGAACACATGTTTGAATTCCCTGTACAGACCGAAGGTGAAAAGGCACCTAAACACAAACCTGTTGTCGAAATCGACGGCGATAAGGTGACCGTTAAGGTCGGCGAAGCAGCTCATCCAATGGATGACGACCACTACATCCAATTCGTATTGATTAATACTGGATGTGAAAAATATATCAAGGAATTCAAACCTGGAGACGTTGCAGAAGCTACCTTCACAGTAAACTCAACTGATGATTTGGTTGCATATGCATTCTGTAACCTGCACGGACTCTGGTCCAGCGAATAAGTTTAAAAGTTATTTTTAAACTTCCTTTTTTTCTTTTATTTTATAAAAAATTTTAATAATATCTTCTTATATACTTTATATTGTGTTTAGATATATCAAATTAATAATTTTTATTGTAGTTTTGCTTTTCATATCCGTATCTGTTGTTTATCTTGACAGTTCGATGGATAATATCAATGAATCGATGCCTGAAGTCAGTGATAGCATTGTTCAGGGGGATAAGGATTACAATGAATCCGTTGAATTATTGAATACCAGATATTTTGACCAGTCAAGGGAAAAGGCCAAATCTGCGGAAGACAATTATAACGATAGTTTGCATACTCTGCAAAATATCAAAGACAAATACAATAAAGACTTAAATGAAGTTCACAGAGACTACATTGACACAACCATCAACGAATTGGAACTCAAATTGCAAGCGGTTGACAATCTGAAAGAAGCGATAGATTATCTGGAATCATATGACAATTATACCGGATCGGCTTATGGAAGCGATGCAAATGAGATAATGTATGATGCAGTGAACTATCAGAATGAAAGAAATGAGATTGTCCAAAATAATACAGAATTATTTAATTAGACAGGTGTTTAGATGAAGACAAAATGTCCGAAGTGTAAGGGAATAGGTTCAGTTGTAGTGGACTATAAGGAATGTGATGCCTGCGGAGGAACAGGTTTTGAAGATGATGCTTTTGATATAGGAAGTCATTTCAAAGGAATAAACAGCAAGGCGCGCGACAAGTTTGACCTTGGAGGAGAGGAAGACATTCCATGTGAGGCGTGCAATGGAAAGGGACAGGTGGAAGTCTATGAAGAGTGTCCTCATTGTCATGGAACCGGTCAGATTAATGTTTGCAGAGACTGTGGGAAAATACTGGATGAAAAATATGACTTATGCCATGAATGTGGCGAAAAAAGAAAGGCTGAGAAAATGAAGCATGATGAATATGAAGCTAGAAGAAAACAGGCTCGTGATGTATATGTTCTTGATTCAATATGCACCATGAAGGATATTGACCGGGACAAATTATACAAGGGAACAATTACAAGAATAGAAAGATACGGAGCTTTTGTTTCCCTAAACAATAATGTTTGGGGACTCATGAGGGGTGATGTGTCTGAATATAATGTTGGTGATGAGATAATCGTATTTGTAACATCAATCAAGTCAAGAGAAGGCAAAATCGACTTTTCGCCGGCTTATGTTGAAGCGTATAATCTTAAAAGGTTAACCAAATCAATTCCAAGAACCCTCATTTCCCAATTGGATGAAAATAAGGGCAAGATTGTCAGGATTGATGGTGAAGTCCAGCAGATCCAACAGACTTCCGGCCCAACAATATTTATAATCAGTGACGAAAGCGGCACAACAGAAATTGCCGCATTTGATAAGGCAGGTGAGAGGTCCTATCCTGAAATCGAGTTGAATGATGCGGTTCAGGTCATAGGGGAGGTAAACGAGCACGGCGGAAAAACCCAAATCGAGTCATCTTCAATGATTAAGCTCGATGAGGAAAGCACGCGCCAGCTGCACAGGCTGATTGATGATGCTTTAAACCGTAAGGCCAGACCGCAAGATGTCGAGTTTCTGGTGAAAAGTGATGTCTTAAACAGGCTCAGGCCAAAGATGTATGAAGCTGCTCAAAAAATCAGAAGGGCGATACTTGATGGAAGAACAATACTTCTCAGACACCATAATGATGCAGACGGTATTGTTTCAGGAGTTGCAATGGAAAAGGCCATTGTTCCACTGATAAGAGAAACAAATCCGAGCAATGATTCCGAATACTACTATTTCAAGAGGTCACCTAGTAAGGCACCATTCTATGAGCTCGAAGATGTCGTTAAGGATTTGTCATTTGCCCTGGAAGACCAGGAAAGGCATGGCCAGAAATTGCCTTTGATTGTTCTTTTGGACAACGGTTCAACCGAAGAGGATATCGTGGCTTTGATGCAGGCAAAAATCTATGACATTGAGGTTGTCGTAATAGACCATCACTCCCCTGGGGAATTGCTTACGGTTGATGAGCGTGACGGGGAAATCTATGGAGCCACGGTGGCGGTAGACGAATATGTCGATACTCATGTGAACCCATATCTTGTCGGAGGGGATTCCCAATTGACTGCGGGATGCCTTGCAACGGAAGTGGCTCATATCATAAATCCTGATGTCGAAGAATTAATCAAGCATTTGCCGGCTATCGCATCATTGGGGGACCGTGCCGAATGCGGTGAAACTTATCAATACTTGAAACTCGCCGCCCAGAAGGGATTCAGTCAGGAACACCTTTCAAAAGTTGCCGAATGTGTTGATTTTGAAGCATATTTCTTAAGGTTCATGAACGGAAGAGGAATAATGGATACTATTCTTGCGGTCGATAATGTTGACAAGCACAGGAAAATGATAGATGCGCTGTATAAGGAATATCAAAAAAGAATTGACACCCAACTGAGAGCTGCACTTCCAAACATTAAAAGGACCCAGCTTGAAAATGGAATCTACTTCAATCTGCTTGATGTCGAAAAATTCGCACACAAGTTCACATTCCCTGCACCCGGAAAAACCTGCGGATTTGTACATGACCACGTCATAAAAGAACTTGGCGAGGATAAGCCAATAGTGACATTAGGCCATGGCCCTGATTTTGGAGTATTCAGAGCAACAGATGCAGTGAATGAGCTGTATGGATTCAATGTAAATGAAATTGTAGCTAAAATGATAGAGAAGGTTCCTCAGGCAGGCGTGGATGGCGGAGGCCATGAATGTGCAGGTTCAATCAAATATATTGAAGGCCTTGGTCAAGAGGTATTATATAAGGTCGTAGAGGAAATACAGTCATTGTCTAGAAAAGGATGAAAAATGGTTTCACAGAATTATTGCAGGATATGTGGCCATAGGATACTGCCGGATGAACCCTATTGTAATGGCTGCGGAAATAAGACAGGTTATGATGCAAAAAATACAAATCATATTTTAATCCCTCCCATTCACAATATCGGTTTTTTTAATTTTCAGATAGACTTTTCGCCATACATTATCACTAAAAACGATTTCAAATATGAAATTTGCTCTTGCGGGTATCTAAATGACATTGACAATGACTACTGTTATATGTGCGGAGCTAAGAGATCACAGAGCAAAATTTCAAGAATTTTTAAGGGAAACACCATACCCAAATTTTCAGTTGACAACGTTTTATGCGAATGCGGAGCCATCAACTCAAAGGAAAACGTGTTCTGTGAGATGTGTGGAAAGCAACTGAAGGAAGAGGAATTCAAGTCAAATGACAATTACAGCAATTTTAATTTGGAGTTCACCGATTCAATATTTTGCTTTTGCGGTGAGGAGAATGAAAAGTTCTCAAAGTTCTGCCGCAATTGCGGACTGCCGTTAATCAATTATGGAAATTTGGGCGAGATTGCGATATTGTGCACCTGTTCCACTTTAAATGAAATCACTTCTGATTTCTGCATTGAATGCGGCAATACTCTAAAAAAGGAGGATATTAAAACAGTCTGTATTTGCGGGCATGAAAATCAAAGGCATCTGAAGTTTTGCGAAAACTGTGACAGGCCATTGAATCCTCAGAGAAATGTAAAGACAAGACTTGTATGTTCCTGTGGAGAGATTTTAGCTTGGAATACAGAATTCTGTCCAAATTGCGGTAAAAATATTAAAAGAAGAATAATTCAAAAGAATTCAATCAATTCGACAGTTAAAAGTCTTAAGGGCATGTTTAGGTAGGGATGAATGTGAAGGCATGTTATATTTGCGGAACTCTAAATCTTAAGGAAAATAACTATTGCACCCATTGCGGCAATAAGTTGATATTGGAGCATATTTGTCCTGTTTGCGGTGAAAGCAATTCCGATTTTGCCACATATTGTGTTAACTGTGGAAATCAGATTAATCCGATAAGCATTGAGGATTTTGAAACATTGTTCTCCGAATTTAACCAGAACCTGCTTGCGAATGCCAAAATCACTAATGAGGAATATAATCAGATATTGTCCAACATCTTCATTAGGGCGGATTATTTTGATGTTTGGGGAGATACGATAAAAAATAAGATTTTGAACCTGGCAGGTATTTTCGCTGAATGCAAACCCAAGGCAAGGGGATATGAGAGGGGTTATATATTTTTGGGCAATGGAATTTATTATGATGATAGGTTGGAGGATTCAGTTCAGATTGCTACAATCATACATGAATTGGGTCATTTTTTCCTGTTTGAAATCATTGAAAGTTTGCTGTGCAATATATTTAAGGTCAATTCATCTTCCACTCTCCAGAGTTTTGTGTGGTATTTCCTGACTCTTCCAGAATTCAAGATTATGAATGAATACTGTGCACATACCGTTGAGGGAAGGTTCATTCCATATGGCCATCAGAATTACGGGTCGTTCAATGCATTGGTCGAAAGCTTTGGGGTTGATGACAAGTCACTGGACAGCATGATAATTTTGGGCAACTCATTTGCCAATGAAATAATAGTTTATTTGGAAAAATATATTGATGAAGGGCTAAGGAATGAAATAAAGCTGCAATATAAAAAGGATTTGATTCAGCCCACTTATGAATCGATTTTTAAGGAAACAAATAATTGTTTGCCATTGGATATAAAAAATAGTGTTTTGTTGAAAATGTTATATGATGTTTTAAAAGAAGTTTCGGACAGTGAAGACATATCTGAATTAGAAAGTATAAAAGAAAGTATAGAATTAGGTTAGATTATTCTTCTTTTTGCTCTTTCTCTTTAATAGTTTCTAAAACGTCTTTGCCGGTATCGGTTAATCTGTATAACCTTCCTTTACGGGCTTCTTCATTAATACATTCAACAATTTCTTTGCTTTTTAATTCGCTTAGAACTTTTGAAATGTGGTTAGTTCTAATTCCACTGTCTTTAGCAATGTTTGTTGGTATTTTAACATCATCACCGATGGATTTTAATGTTTTCTCTCGGTATTTTGAAATTTGAACATATGAAGTTAATTTCAAAAGCTCATCGTTATCTTTTACCATAAAATAATATATAGTATTTATGATATAAAATATTTTATAACATTGTATGTTTAATTTAAACACTTCTTAGATTATTATATGTTGAATAATTAACTTCATATATATGTCTTGTTAAAATTAATATCATAGGAAATATTGAGCAACTGATAAATATGAAATGCAGTAAATGTGGACATGAAAATAAAGACAACGCAAAATTCTGCACAAAATGTGGTGGATCATTGTCTGCACCGTCTGAAGGGGGTTCATCTGACTCAAGCAATTCTAAATTTGTAATAATTGCTTTGGTTGTTGTAATTCTCATATTGGTTGGAGTTATAGGCTATTTTGCATTTAATTCAAATTCTGGTGTGGATGATTCCAGTTCACAAAGCAGTGACGATTCCGCTGAAGTCTCATCTGATGATGATTCAGATTCACAAAAAACCACTACTACCTCATCTGAAAGCAAACCAAAGGAATGGGTATCTATAGGAAGTTATTCGGGTTCGGGTTCAGGTTCCAAAACCATTAAGGTTCCTAAAGGCAAAATCAAAGTAGAACTTTCTGCAGATCCAATTTTGAATTATGCTACAAACCATCTGTATGTGTCTGGTTCAAATGGGGAGTCTGGTGGTGTAGATTGGGGTTCAACAAGTCCTGTTGAGACAAGGTCTGATTCATTTGAATATAATTCGGATTCCGAAGAGGAATTCACGATAGATTATTATGAGACTGTAAGTTGGAATGTTGAATTCTATCGATACCAATAAGTGATTCAATAATCACTTATCTTATTTTTTTTGACAAATTTTTAAATATATAGAATAATAAATTAAATACTATGTTTTTTGATTTAAATATCAGGGGCAGTAGCCTGGAAAATAATATCACATTGGCCAGGCAGGCTTCTGAATATGGATGGGACCATATAAATTTTTCATATAATCAAAATGATTTTCAAAATGCCTTGGATTTAAGGGAAGGCTTAAAAGATAGTTTGGATGGCATAATCAGTTTTGACTATACGTTAGAGATTAAATCAACTAACATTAATGAAATTAGAAAGACTGCAAATAAATTTAGAAATAAGGCATCATGCATTTCTGTAATTGGCGGAGATTTGAAGGTTAACAGGGCCGTTTTGGAAAATATTAAAATCGATGTACTGTCAAGGCCCTATTTGAAGAGATATGATTCGGGAATAAATCATATTCTTGCAAAGGAAGCCATGCGCAATAATGTTGCCATTGAACTATGTTTTGAGGATGTTTTAAAGAGTTATTTGGCTCCCAGAGCTAAAGTCATTTCAAATTTCAGAGACATTTACGCATTATATAGGAAGTTTGATTTTCCTTTAATTCTGTCCTCAAGGGCAGAGTCTATTTTTGACATTAAAACTACACAGGATTTCGTTTCCGTTTTTAAACAGATTGGCTTGAATGACGATGAGATAAATGAAGCGTTTTCAACTTCAAAAGCTATACTGGAATTCAATGAAAACCGGAATGAATTTATCTTTAAGGGTGTCAGGAGGGTAAATGATGAGGCTTAAGGTTCTTCCGCCCACTCTTAGGAAAAATAGCAGATACCTGACATTGGATATCAAAAGCGCTTCTCCAATCACCAAAGATGAACTGGTGAACATGATATGGGATGCATGCATCCGCTTTCAAGGGGAGTGTATGACTTCTAATTTTAATTTGTGGGTAATGAAATTTTATGAAATCGAAAAAACAGATGAGTATGCTCATTATAAGTCCATTGTGAGATGTCAAAGGGATTTTGTTGAAAATGTGAGATCTTCCCTTGCTTTGACTTACAGGTATAACGGCAATCTTGTTTCGATAACCACCATAGGATTGTCCGGAACCATAAAGGCATCTCAGAAATTTATTTAATTACTTTTTGTTAGAAAAAAATAGAAAACTTTATAAATAAATATAATTATAAATATCAATTGGATTTATGGAAAAAAAGAATAAAATATTTTAATTCACTATCGATTTGTGATTAAAATTAAAATTTGCCTTTTCATGGAAGATTTGGTTTTATTTTTTTTAAGCTGTCGAATATAAAATATAATATTTATAAAAATATGAGGTGTTAATATGCAACCTTTACAAAATGCTGGATATGACCGGGCTATTACTGTATTTAGCCCAGATGGAAGACTTTTCCAAGTAGAATATGCAAGAGAAGCTGTTAAAAGAGGAACTACATCAATAGGTGTGAAAAGTTCAGAAGGTATTGTTTTAGCTGTTGACAAAAGAACCACTTCAAAACTGGTTGAAGCGTCATCTATAGAAAAGATATTCAAAATAGATGAACATATCGGGGCAGCTACTTCCGGTCTTGTCGCTGATGCAAGAGCATTGGTCGAAAGGGCAAGAGTTGAAGCGCAAATCAATAAGATCACCTATAGTGAACCTATTCGCGTAACCAGCTTGTCTAAAAAATTATGTGACATGCTGCAGTTATATACCCAAAATGGTGGAGTAAGGCCTTTCGGTTCTGCTTTAATCATAGGGGGAATCTATAACGGCAGATGCAAACTGTTCGAAACAGACCCAAGTGGAGCTTTAATCGAGTACAAGGCGACTGCTATCGGTTCTGGAAGAAATGCCGCAATGGATATTTTTGAAGAAAAGTACGAAGATGACCTGTCATTGGAAGGAGCTATCGAATTGGCATTAACTGCAATCAATGAAGCTACCGACCACGAAACCACTTCAAACAATGTTGAAATTGCTGTTATTAAAATTGAAGATGAAAAATACGTAAAACTTTCTCAGGATGAAGTACAGGAATATATTGACAAAGTGCTTCCTGAAGAAGAGGAAGAAGAAGACAAAAGCGAAGAATCTGAAGAAGATTTAGAAGAAGAATGATTATTTTCTGATTAATTAGTTAGGGGATGCTTTGATGGTAAATGTTGATGAAGCTATAATCGCTAAATACGAGCACTCAGGAGAACATTTTGAAATATTAGTTGACCCTGATTTGGCAGCAGATTTTCGAAATCCTGATGGCCCTGACGTTGCCATCGAAGATCTTTTGGCTGTTGAAGAAATTTTCAAAGACTCTAAAAAAGGAGATAAGGCTTCTGATGAAGCCATGAACAAAATCTTCGAAACTACTGATCCTATTGAAGTTTCTAAGATTATACTTGAAAAGGGCACTGTTCAATTAACTGCTGATCAAAAAAGGAAAATGCAGGAGGATAAAAGGAAACTTGTTATAAATAAGATTGCTAGAGAAGCAATAAATCCTCAAAATGGTTTGCCGCATCCGGTTCAGAGAATTGAAAATGCATGTGATGAGGCCAAGGTCAAATTCGATCCTTTCACGTCAGTAGACCAACAGGTCCAATCAGCTTTGAAAGCTATTAAGCCACTCATTCCAATCAGATTTGAAAAAGTTAAAGTTGCTGTCAGACTTCCGGGTTCAGCAGCAGGTGGAGCTTATAATGTTATTCATGGATTTGGGCAAATAATAAATGAAGAATGGCAACAGGACGGTTCTTGGATTGCCATTATAGAAATGCCGGGTGGTCTTCAAAATTCATTCGCTTCCAAAATGGCTGAAATTTCAGGTGGAGAGGCAGAAACTAGAACTTTAAAATAAATTCATATTTATGGGATTATTATGATACACGTGGAAAATAAAGATTTAGTTATTCCAGGTCAAATATTGGCCGATGACGAATACTATTCAGGAAGAGGTACCTTTAAAGAAAACGGTAAAATTTGTTCTTCCTTGTTAGGGCGAGTTTCTTTGAGGAATAAAAAAATTAGAGTTATTCCTTTAAAAAGCAAATATGTTCCTAAGAAGGGAGATGTTGTAATCGGTAAAATTAAAGATGTCAGATTCTCAATGTGGGACGTAGACATCAATTCACCATATTCCGGAATTTTACCTGCCTTTGAAGTGTTTGGTCGTGAGAAAAAAGAACTCAACAAGGTATATGATGTTGGGGATGTGCTATTTTTAAGAGTTGTCGATGTTGATTAATCGGTAAAAAAGGCTCAATGATTAACATGATTAAGGACAAAACCAAATGTAAAATCGTCGTTGGTCAGAATGGTCTTGTATGGGTTAAGGGAAACGAAGATATGGAACAGCTCACCCGTGAGATAATTCATTTGATTGAAGCTGAAGCTCATACTTCTGGTTTGACAAATAAAATCAAAAACAAATTGTACCTGGCTATCGATGGCGAATTGCCGCCTGAAGAGGTTGAGGAAACCGAAGAGGAATTTGTTTTGGAAAAACCTAAACTTCAAAATTTCAAAGAAGAATTAGAACAAGAAGAAAAAGAAGCTGAAGAAAACGCAGCAGAAGAAGAAAAAGAGAAAAAGGAAAAACCAGATATTGGTGAAGTTATTGAAGAATTTAAAAGAAAAAATAAAAGCAAAGATGGTTCACTATCCTATGGTGATAACTCAAACAATTCTTTCATATTGAATAATAAATAATTCTTCACGTTAATGAGGTTGATATGATGTCAGATATTATAAGAGATGATGGTAGGAAATTTGATGAATTGCGTCCTATTAAGATTGAAGCTGGAGTCCTTGAACGTGCAGACGGTTCAGCTTACCTGGAAGTCGGAGGAAATAAGATACTGGTTGCCGTTTACGGCCCTAGAGAATCATACATCAGAAGATTGCTTGAACCGAATACCGGAGTAATCAGGTGCAGATACAACATGGCTCCATTTTCTGTAGACGACAGAAAAAGGCCAGGACCTGACAGAAGGTCATCCGAGATTTCTAAAATCACTGCTGATGCCTTAAGGCCTGCACTGATGTTGGAAAACTATCCAAGATCAATGATTGATATTTTCATTGAAGTAATCGAGGCTGAAGGAGGAACACGTTGTGCAGGAATTACAGCGGCTTCAGTTGCGCTTGTCGATGCGGGAGTACCTATGAAGGATATTGTTGTAGGTTGCGCTGCGGGCAAGGTTCATGATGAGATAGTCCTTGACTTATCCGAAAAAGAGGATAAGGAAGGTCAGGCTGATGTTCCAATAGCCATGATGCCAAGAACCGGTGAAATCACATTATTGCAAAGTGACGGTAACCTGACTGAAGAGGAATTTGCAAAAGCAATCGATTTGGCTATGGAAGGATGCCGTAAGGTAAACGAAATCCAAAAAGAGGCTTTAATGAAAAAATATTCTATAGAATAAGGGAGTGGAAATATGGAGATAGTACCAGAAATTACAAGAAGAAGTATTGAAAACCTTGTCGGAAATGATAAGAGGGAAGATGGCAGGGCACTTGATGAATATAGGGACATTTCTATTGAAACTAATGTTATTTCCAAAGCTGAAGGTTCTGCTCGCGTCAAAATCGGTGGAACTCAAGTCATTGTAGGTATCAAACCACAGCTTGGAACCCCATTCCCGGACACTCCTGATTTGGGAGTTCTAATGACCAATTGTGAAATGTTGCCAATGGCTGACCCTACATTTGAACCTGGACCACCTAGCGAAGATTCAATTGAGCTTGCACGTGTGGTCGACAGGGGTATCCGTGAAAGCGAATTGGTGGAATTGGACAAATTATGCGTTGAGGAAGGAAAACATGTTTGGATGCTGTTCATTGACTTGCACATCATCGATAACTGCGGAAACCTCTTCGATGCATGTGAATTGGCTGTCATGGCCGCTTTGAAAACCACCAAATTGCCTGTTGCAACTATTGTCGATGAAGAGGTTGTCATCAGTGAAGACGAAACCTTTGATTTACCAATCAACAACGAATTGGCATTATGTACCTTTGTCAAAATCGGTGACAAGATAGTTATTGACCCAACATTGTCAGAAGAAAAAGTGGCTAGCGCCCGTTTAAATGTTGGAGTTACAAAAGACGGTCACATCTGTTCCATGCAAAAGGGCGGAAAACAACCGTTCACTAAAGACGACATTCTTTTCGCTGTCAATTTGGCAGTGACAAAAACAAAAGAGTTAATAGAACATCTTTAAATGTCCTCTGGACGATTAAGATTTCTAAATTCTTTTTTTTCTATTTTTTTATTATCAATCAGAACAAATTTTGCATCTATTTTTTCTATCAGTCCCTTGATGTGCAGGACATCGCTTGAAATCAGATTTTCTATTTCAGGGATAATGTTTTTGTTGTATATGGAATGCAGTGGTTCTGATGTCCTTAATTTATTTTCAGGGTCATGATAAGGAACAATTGCCTGATAATCTCTGTTGATTTCTCTAAAAATAGTATTTATGTAATCTGAAGAAACATATGGGCTGTCGCATGGCAGAATCAGTGCATAATCGCTGCTGATTTCTCCCAGTCCGGTCATGATTCCCGGCATGGGACCCTTGTTTTTGATTTTGTCTTCAACAAAAGTAATCCTATATGTGTAATCTTCAGGATCAATAAATTCGCGATATCTAGCAATCCTTTCACTATCATTTAAAACGATTACAGCTTCGTTAATCTGATGGTTTAGGGTGGCAAGAATATGTTTAATCATAGGTTTGTCTTTGATAATCATGGAACCTTTATCCCTGCCCATTCTGCTGCTCTTGCCTCCACATAAAATGATGCAGGATTTAATATTTTCACCGTTTTCAATATAGCTACTCATATTAAATCTCTCCAAAACTATTTTACATATACGTCGGCGTCTTCATCAAATGGATTGGTACGGACAACCAATGCAATCATGTAAGGGTAATTTTTATATAAGTATTTCAGATAATATACCCATTCATAAACTAGTTTGTCATATACCCTTTTCATATCTCCATTCAGATGGCCGAAGTCGGTATCAGTAACCAAAGTTAAATCTTTTCTGTGTTCTAATTCTTCATCTAAGTGAAGAATGGCATTTACCAATTCAGTAAACTCTTCCTTTTCAAGCAGATTGGGATTGTTTATCATATTAATAATAAATTCCCGTTTGCTGGCAAGCAAATTGCCCAGAGTTTCCAAGAATTCCTCACGCTTTTCAGCCGGAATGTCTGCTTGAAAATCAAGTGAAGCGCCTTTTAGTTCGTCTAATTTATTGTCAAAGTCTTTTTCATCCCAATCCTTAATTGATTTCAAATTTTCAGTACTTGCCTTATATTTATTAGCGGTACTTAATTGAGTTATTAGTTCGTTTCCAACTTCGGAAAAGAAGGTGCTCATAAGCATGTCTAATTTTTCAAGCATTGCTTCTTTTTCTTTTTTCTCTATAATCTCATCAAGTAGGAATGCTACAACCAATATATCCACTGGAATAAAACCTAAATGAGTCCAAATGTAGGATATAATATGTTCTGCATCTCCTAGAACTAAGTAGTTTGATCCATAAATGATTATTATCAATAAAACCATCACTATGGAAAATTTCACTTTCCAACTTAATCGTTTACTCATTTTATAATCTCCAAATTCATCGTTTTTTTGCTGTTATAATAGCTATCGGGTTTTCACTAATCATCAGAACTCCCCTATCGAGGACTCTTCCATTTGAAACATTGACTTCCATAAGCTTTGGGTTGTATCCCAAATCCTTGAGTTTGTTCACTGCTTCAACTTTAGTGTCAACCAGAATGGCTGTAATGATGATTCTTCCTTTTGAATTTAATTTTTCATGGACAATGTCTAAGATGTTTTCCAATTGTCTGCCGCTGCCCCCTACAACGGCAATGTCAATGTCGTCAATGTCCTTCAGGGCATTTGCTCCGTCATCATTGATTAATGTTACATTGTCGCCGAGTCCAAATTTCTTCAGATTTTGAGAAGTCACTTCAATCGCTTCGGGGTTTGTGTCAATAGAAATCACTTCGCCAGCTCTTTGGCTAAATTCGCAGGTTATTCCTCCAGTTCCACATCCGCAGTCAACAACCTTGTCGGCTGATGTAACTTCGGATTTATATAATATTATTGCCCTTATGGCTTCTTTCGTTGGTCCTGGAACATCACAGGATTTGATGAAATCCTTATCTTCTAACATTTACTCCCACCTTTTAAATAGATCGTTTTCGATTTTTAAAGAGTCCAATATTTTCCCTACAATGAAATTGACCTGATCATCCACGGTATCATGTGTAGAGTAAAATCCAGGCATTGCCGGTAAAATAATGGCTCCTTCTTGTGATAATGTTAGCATATTTTGTAAATGGACGCTTCTAAGCGGAGTTTCGCGGGGAACGATAACTGTTGGCCTTCTCTCCTTCAGGCTCACATCCGCAACTCTGGTTATTGTGTTGGCACCGTAGCCGTTTGCAATCGAGGACAGTGTCTTCATTGAACAGGGAACGATTGCCAGGGCCTCCGCCTTAAATGATCCGCTATTTATGGAAGCGGTCAGGTCATTGAAGTCGTAATATGTATCTGCCATATCAATGACATCTTCAACGCCGTAGTCAGTTTCTGATTCAATCACTATTTTAGCGGCATCACTGATTACCAAAGCGTTTTCAATTTTCAATTCTCTTAAAGCTTCAAGGAGTCTTATTCCATATATGACTCCGCTTGCTCCGGTTATTCCAACTACTATCATATTACTCTCCTAAAATAGCTTGATTTGGTCATAATGTATTCCGTGGAATTTTTCACGGTCGATTTCCGGTAAATCAAGGTAATTTTCCAGTTTCAGTTTGCCGAATTTGGATTTTTCGTCTTCTGGAACATAAACGCTGATGTCTGGAATGTTGAACCTTGCTTTGCTCAATGCCGCAATGATGTTTGATATTTCAGTTAATGGGAACAGCTTTCCATCAACGCTCACTTGTGTCTTCATCTCATCAAAGCGAGGGTATTCGGCAATGTTTATGAATACATAATCCTTGTCAAGCCCATAATCCTCAGAAATTTCCTCTTCTGCCTTTCTAAGCTCTGAAGCCTGTATCTTATACATTTTTTCTGGGAATTTGAAATTGTCCAGACGGATTGTCTTGACCCTTTTTGGAACGATTCTGTTGTCCAGCCTGCGCATTATGTCGTTTGCATAATCGTTCTCGCAGTGCCTGAATGTTGCAATGATGTCTGAATCATCGTATTTGTAGATTTCACGCTCATCGATAATGCCCTCGTCAATCGTCTTTTTCAATGCTCTTCTAAACATTGTGTTCACGATTCTGGTGGTGTGGTGCTGATAGACGCTTGGATACATAAAATATCTTGACACCAATGCCCCTTCTGCCGCCTGGACACCCTTGATGTCAAGTATCAGTCCGTCGTCCAGGCTCAGGTTTGAAATCAGTCTTTCATAATCTATCTTTCCATAGGAAACGCCAGTATTGTGGGAATCCCTCAAAAGATAATCCATCCTGTCGACATCGAGCTCCCCTGAAACTATCGGTCCCAAGTGGCCCTTTCCGTTGATGATGTCGACGATTTCATTGACATCGAAGTTCTCTTCAAGCAAATCCCTCATTGATGTCTGTGTAATCACATATTTTGACAGTTCCTCATGGGGAACGGACAACACTCCTTCTGAAACGTGTGAGAATGGGCCGTGGCCTATGTCGTGCAGGAGCGCTGATGCCCTTATCAGCTTGATTTCATCATCATCCAAACCCAACTCTTCGGAAAGCTTTGAGCCCAGATTCATTGTTCCAACACAGTGCTCAAATCTTGTGTGTGTCGCTCCCGGATAAATCAGGCTTATCAATCCAAGCTGCTTTATGCGTCTTAAGCGCTGGAATTGGGGCATATCCATTATTTTCACTTCAAAATCGTTTAAACTGATATCTCCATAGACGCTGTCTCTGATAAATTTCTTTTTTTCACCCATCTTATCAGTCCTCTTTGATCTATTCATATTCAATACAGTGATTCGTTAGTCCAGTTGTCCACCGTGGTTTCGATATAGTCGGTTACATTTGTTGTCGTCACATTAGTGAAACTGGTGGCATTAGTGCTATTTGTGGTATTTGTATCGTTTTTCGGAATGTATGTTGGCACATAATCAATCTCTGTTGGTTCGAACGAATCGTCTTCAAGAGATATTAGTTTGTATGAGTCGTTATCTTCGTGTATTGTCAGTGTTGCGAATGCTGAACTGATACAAAATGCAATTATAGCAATTATAAAAAATACTATCAAATTTGCCTTAATTGAACCCTTCATAATAACACTTTATTAATTTATACTATTATTATTTTTTTTAGAAGCTATTATTTAATTTTTTGGTAGATTTAAACTACATTTAATGTTTTTTTATCAATCTTGCAAAATGTTTATATATGATGAGTGATAGATATCTTTATCGGAAGTATACTTCCGACAGTACACTTCCGACTAATAAAATAAAATAGAGTTAAGATATTATGGTTATGTTTAGTGCTGGTGACACTGCATGGGTTCTCATTTGTACACTGCTTGTAACATTAATGAGCATTCCTGCAGTAGCATTTTTTTATGGAGGATTAAGTAAAAGAAAAAACGTTTTAAATACAATTTTTTTAACTTTCATAGCATTTGCAATAATCAGTGTGATCTGGGTCGCATTCGGTTATCAGTTTGCTTTTGGAAGTGACATCAATGGATTAATAGGTTCACCAACCAATTTCTTCCTACAGGGAATTGGTTTGGATGATTTGAATGGAACAATTCCAACATTATTGTTCGTAATGTTTCAATGCGCATTTGCAGGAATTACCTGTGCAATCATGTCCGGTGCATTGGTTGGAAGGATGAAAACCAAGGCATGGGTAATATTCGTTCCGATTTGGGCAATACTTGTATATGTCCCTATCGCCCACTGGGTATGGGGCGGAGGATGGCTGATGCAGATGGGAGCACTCGATTTCGCAGGAGGTGCTGTTGTCCACATCAACTCAGGTATTTCCGCTCTGGCTGTGGCATTGGTTTTAGGAAAAAGGAAAAACGCTTCACTGATTCCGCACAATTTAGGTTATGCGGTTCTTGGTGCTGCACTGCTTTGGATCGGATGGCTTGGATTCAACGGAGGATCAGGCCTTGCCGCTGATGGACTTGCAGCTAATGCAGTAATAGTCACAAACGTTGCAGCTTCAATGGGACTTATCGTCTGGACCATAATCGATGTGGTCAAAGTCGGAAAGCCAACAGTCTTAGGCGCAATATCCGGTGCAGTGGCAGGTCTTGTGGGAATCACTCCTGCAGCAGGTTTTGTTGATGTTTTCGGAGCATTGGTCATTGGTGCAGTGGCTCCAATCGTATCCTACTATTCAATCAACTATCTAAAGCCAAAACTTGGATACGACGATGCATTAGATGCATGGGGAATTCACGGAATGTCCGGTGTATGGGGAGCAATCGCAACAGGAATCTTTGCTGTTCCTGCAGTCGGCGGAGCAGCAGGTTTGATTGCAGGAAATCCTAACCAGGTAGTAATACAGATAATTAGCGTAATCGCCACAATGGCATATGCATTTGTAGTAAGCTATATAATAGCAAAAGTCCTAGATAAATCAATGAACGGTATAAGAGTGGAAGACCACAAGGAAATCGGTGGACTTGATGCACATCTTCACCAGGAATCCGCTTACAACTTTAATTCATAGGAGGGATATAGATGAAAGGTATTGTTGCAATTATTAGACAGGAAAAGTTTGATGATGTTAAAAGAGCCTTGATGGAAGTCGGATGCGATGGAATGACAGTTTCAGAGGTAAAGGGCAGAGGAAGTCAAAGAGGTATCAGAGAATCCTACAGAGGATCCAGTTACTGCATTGACTTGATTCCGAAGACACGCATTGAAATTGTCGTGAAGGATGAAGACCTCGATTCATTTGTAGATGCAATCAAGAAAGGTGCATACACCGGAAACATTGGGGATGGAAAGATTTTCATCCAGCCTGTGGAAAATGTAATCAGGATACGTACAGGTGAAGAAGGGGATGACGTTGTGTAACTAATCTCCTTGTTAATTTTAAACCAATTATAGGAAATAACCTATTTTTGATATCTCCCTGGAAAATAATGCATCTCTGCATTATTTTCCATCCCTTTAACTTTTTTTGAATTTATCTAATGGTGAAAGAATACTCCGACCTCTTTAAGGTTGAGGATGAATTTCAGATTGGGGTGTACTTTTGTATTTAGGTATTTTTTGGGTTTTATTTTGTTAAATATTTGATTTTTGCCTGCTTTTTATTTGGTGTTTG
>CACWUH010000042.1 GCA_902764015.1 uncultured Methanobrevibacter sp.
AATAGCTAATGTAGCCTGACCTTTACTGTTAGTGGTTAAAACTTTTTTAGCACCGTTTAAAACAACAGTGACCTTAGCGTTAGCAACAGCATTGCCTTTGGCGTCTTTTAAAGTTACAACAAAGTTTTTGTTTGTGTTGTAAATTGTTGTTACGCTTGGAGCAGTGATAGCGGTTTTAGCCTTTTGAGTGGTTACAATGATTTGCTGTAATGCTAAAATAGTGCTTCCAGTTGCTACAAATGAAATGTCGTTTGAGTTTTTAACGCTGCCGGTAATGTCTAAAGTATATAAATCAGTGGTTGAACTGGTTCCAGTCCAAACATTTTCATAAGTTTGGCCGTTGAATACTATATTACCTTCACCAGATTGTGCACTTGCCGCAAATATGTATAATTTAGCGGTTTCGGCGGTTTTTACATCAATGGTTGAGTTTGCATAAACTGGTCTTTTTGCAACATTATTTGAGGTTCCAGCAAGTAAATCGGCGCCATTTGAAATGTATACATTTCTAATGACTGCACTTCCGGTAGTATTGTACATGTAAATTAATACAGATGGATACACAGCAGGAGTATCATCGTATTTTTTATTTAATACAAATGAGTTTTCACCGGATTTAACTAAATTAGTTACATCGTATACCAATACGCCGTAGCCGTATTTGCCATAATTACCTAAATTGCCCTGATCCCTATACCATGCTACAGGAACAATACTTGCGCCGTTAAATGTTACATTAAACATTGTAATGTCTTCAGTGTACTTTTTGCCGTTGAACCAGTTATAAGGAACATAAATGTATGATTTGACAATGCTTGATTTAGAATCCAGGTTAACATTCCAAACATCGGTTCTGCTCTTTACACCAGCGCCGAGATAGGATGAAACATCTTTGACGTCAATGACAATGTCGCCGTTGATTGTAATGTTTAAGAATGATTCCATTCCGCCAGCAGGATAAGCTAAATCCTTACCTAAATTACCGTTGTATAATACAGGAATGCTGATTGTGGAATTTGTAACATTTGTACTGCCGGAAGATACTTGAATAGTATAGTTAACTTTCTTATTATCTGCACCATTGGCAGTGGATGCATTAACTTCCCTTATTGTTGGATCAATTAACATGAATTTGTTTGTACCGGCAATTAAACTGACTTCAGTTGAATTAACCGCTTTTCCGTCAGCCAATAAAGTGACATTGAATTTAGCTTCTTTAATTGCTTCAATTGTAAATGTAATTGCATTGTTTGTACCTGCATAAGCTGAAGGAACGCTTGTGTATTCAGGAGTTATGGAGGAAACTTCAATATCATCTAGGTTTTTGGTTAGAACCATGATTTGATGTAATGCCAAGAAGGTTTTTGTATTGGCAGATACGACTGAAACGGAGTTACTATCCTTAATTATGTCTGTAACATCGAATTGTTTATAAGATGTGAGATAGTTTCCACCATGTGCAAAAATATTTTTACTAGTTTCACCATTAAAAATTAAATCAGTGTAACCATCTTGTGCATTTGATGCAAATACATAAAGTGTTGCATTTGAAGCAAGTTTTGAATTAACCAAAAATGTTGAATCTGATTTAACCACCCTATTTGCTTTATTATAATTAGCTGAAAGTATATCTGCACCATTATTGATGTAAATTTCTTTAATGTAATTACTGTTTGTAGTATTGTACATGTAAACAAATGCAGATGAATAAACACTAGGGTATGTAGCAGATTTATTCAAAACAAAAGTATTATCACCTGCCTTGTTAACTAAACTGGTAACTTCATAAATTAAAACACCATAACCGTATTTGCCGGAATTTCCTCCTAAATTACTCTGATCCCTATACCATGCTACAGGAACAATCTTTTCATTATTGAATGTGACGTTAAACATGTCTAAACCTTCAATGCTAGGTGGATTACACCATGTATAAGGAACATAAACAAATGATTTCACAATAGTGGAATCTTCACCCAAATTAAGGGTCCAAACATCAGTCTTGTTAAGATTACCTGCGCCAGACAAATAATCTGTTTTAACGTCAACGACAATGTCACCATTAATAATTATAGTATCCAATGATTCCATTCCCCCGGCAGGATAAGCCAAATCCTTACCTAGATATCCATTATATACAATTGGAATATTTATTGAAGTAGAATTAACGCTTGCACCGTTTAATAATAATTCAACAGTGTAATTGACTTTTTTGTTATCTGCTCCGTTAACAGTGGATGCATCAACTGTCCTAATGGTAGGATCAGTTAATAATATAGGAACGGAAGTACTGCCTAAACTTACTTCAGTCTCGTTTACAACTACACCATCAGCATATAATTTAACAACATATTTTCCAGCTTTACTTGCACTAAGTGTAACGGTTAAAGTATTGTTAGTGCCCGCAAATGCAGAAGGAACAGACGTATATTCAGTAGCTACTGCCATGCTTGATTTTATATCATTAATTGTTAAAACTGAAAGCACGTTTTTGATTGAAGCACCATTATTTGCAACATTAAGGGTAGTATCTTTACTTGAATTCAATAACGTGGTAACGTCCCATTTATTATATTTATAATAATAGACCCCATTATCATGGGCAATAGGATCGCCTAAAGGATTACCGTTTATTTTATAACTACCATCAGTACTTGAAAGTACAACATTTGTCAAAGTTGAAACTCCAGATTTGCCTTGCGTATTAAATGCTAGAGTAACATTCTGTTGACTCCATAATTGATTTGCATTAATCCAGTAGCTAATAGATTCATCAGTGCTATCATCATTATAAGCTAAGACCAGTCCAATTAATTTGATTTTACCATCGAACTTTTTATCAGTCATGTTAAATGTGTCAACATTAATTTTAAGGTTAGTTCCGTTCAAACCTGCTAATAAACTGGTTATATCATAATGAATCATATAGTCTGAGTAACATTTTGTGGTATGGTCATTTACTGGGTAAACAACATCATCCTTTGTGCTTTGATTACATAATGACTCATAATACTTTGTTTCACCATTATCGGTTGTTACTGTAATATTTGCGTTAACACCATAAGTATCTTCAGCGCTACCGCTATAAATATTCACATAAACATCAGCACTCTTAATTGTCTTTGCATCTGCCGGAATATCATAACTTAATTCCCCACTATTAGCACCAGGATTTTCAGTCACGACATCCACTCCCCCTGAAACAGTGCCGGAAGAAGTAGGTTGTGAATCTTCCAGAACAGTATCATCGTTTGTTGATGCGACAGCATCGCTGTCGGTTGATGCAACTGCATTATCCGCATCTTGCGCAGATACTGCACCAATTGAGAGGACAATCATTAAAATAAAAATAGATATAAACAAAATTTTTTTATTTCTCATAATAATCCCATTTTGAAAATATATTTTCGTACCAACATGTAATAAAATAATATATATTTATATTAATTTTATTAGTACAATTTTACTTTAAAGTAATACTAATATAAATCTTTCTAAAATAGAATTTTTACAAAAAATAATACTGTTTTATAAAGAGATAGGGAAAAATAAGGAAATCAGTAATACTTTTAATTGAAATCCGTCTATTTAATAAGAAAAAAGTATTACTTTGTAATCAATTTTTAACCCTCGACCATTATCAGCTTGCCCGTTGCGGGATCCTTGTATACCTTACCCATCTCCATGTAACCTGAACCTGAGGAGTTTGAAGTGTCTGGGGTTTCATTCAATACTTGCCCTTCGCTGACCTCGGTGACATCCGGCGATGTCTGCTCGATTTGTTGCTGCTGTTGGGAGTCCTGAAACACAACGCTCTGCATGTTCCAGCTTATCACTACAAATATAAGCAGACCGACTGCAATCACAAGCATTGCATCCACCAGGTTTGAAGTACCGGCCATTGGGTCTTCTTCGCCTTCCGAAAATCGTTTTTTGCTTTTATCTCGAACCATAGCAAAAACCTCTACTGACTCAATTTATCAAGAAGCGCATCTGCCAGAGCGTCCAGGTTTGACAAATACTCCTCATACCATCTGCGCCTTACCTTTGACACAAAGTAGGCGACAGCACCTGCACCGATACCGACAACAGTCGTGTCGAATGCCACTATAATCGCATTTGCCAGGGTATTCACATCACCAGCTCCAAGAGCCGCAAGACCGGGTCCCATCGGTATCAATGTACCCATAAGCCCCAGGGTCGGCCCGATACGGGTTACGACATCAGTTCTCTCAATTGATTTTGTGAACTTGTTTTCCTCAAATTCGATCAATTTTTTGGCCAGTGCATGCCTAGAATCTTCAGTAAGGGAGCTTGAACGTAGGATTTTAATTAAAACCACCTTCTGTGATTCATAAATCTTTGCATTCTTGATGATATTTTTTATCTCATCCAATGAACCTGCATTGGCTATCGCATAAATCAGCTCCTCAATCATGTCGGGAGTGATTTTCTTTCTTGAGGTGTACTCGGAAATCAGCCCTCCAATTGCAAGTACTGCAAAAACTGCAAAAACCACCAGAAATATGATTACGGGAATCTGCAGACTCTGTGAAATCATGTTCAATGTTGACGTTAATATTTCACTTCCAGGAATTGTCGATACCATTAAATCACCTTAATTAAAATTACTTGTTTTCTTTGATATTACTCCACCGATTAGCGCTATTACCAAGACCAATATCAGGGCGCCTATCAGTGAGTATGGGGAAGCTATTGAAATTGCTTCCATTGGATTTTGAATCATTGCTGTTATGTTCGGCAGGAACAGTGCTGATAAAAGGAAATAGATTCCCAAAAAGAACATGAAATTTCCCAAAACAATCGGATACGGCTTGTCGATGAACTTGACCAAATAATTGGATGCATAGTATGTCACCACAATTGTCAAAACCAATGCGGCCGCTACAATGAAGCTTAAATTCATGAGCCCCAGACCGACTGTCGGTGCAACAAGCATTATGCTTACAATGATTGATCCAAAACAGCACGGACACGGCGCAACTATCGCCATGCATGTTGCGGCGGTCGTATTCTTTTCAAACACCTTATATTCACGGATTGTAAATATTCCGGCCAGAATCATAATCACCGCCATTATCAGGAAAAACTCAAAGTTGTATGTGTAAATCAAATCAGTAATCTGCTCGGTGAAAAATGAAGATATTTCAGTCAGAATCAAAACACCAGCACCATAACCGATTGACACCACTGCAAGGTATCTTTTTGACATGTTTGCAAGGCCAGTTGCAAGGCCTAGCTTGATTCCAAATATTAAAACGGCCGAAAGAATTCCGACCTGCCATAAAATATTGATTGCTTCCATTATTTCACCTAAAATTTCTCCTTAAATAATTTTTCCAAATCTTGAACTTTATCCTTGTCATCGCTGTTTCTGAAGTATCCGACAGCAACGACCATGATTAAACATAAAATAGCCAAAACGGCTGCGAGTGACAATCCGACCTCACTGGCTGACTGTGATGTTATCGGATTGATTTCAACTGACTTTTTAACATCTGCACCTTCGGCCTGTGAGTTTCCGGCTTCGGCGGATTCCGAACCAGCGCCCACATTTGAAAAGGCCTCGCCTTGAGGGTTACTTCCGCTTTGAGCGGTAGTGGACTGAGTGGTTGTTGAGCTTGAATTTGTAGCTATGATTGCAGACGAAGTTGAACCCTTGACCGGGTTTTGAGTTGAAGCCTCCTTTTGATTCTGGTTTGATTGGGTTTCCGGAGGCTGTGAAGATTGAGTATTTTTATCAAATACCGGATTGTGGGTTGCATCATACAATTTAGGCAACAATTGTGCCAGTAAATCTGGATTGACATATTGCACAGCCCACTGCATCATTGCAACATTACCGCAACTGCAGTCACAGCATGCAACGCCGTTTTTAATTGTTGCCTGTGCCCAGGTATTTGCAATGCTGCTTATAGTAGCCTTATCCGCATTCCAGTAGCCTTCATGGATTGCTGTAAGCATCGTTCCACTCATTGAAATAAGGGAATATGCATTGTTTCCACTCATCAGCCAGTCCTTGACTCCAATTCCATATTTGTCATTGTAATAAGTATTATAGATTCTGTTCCATAGGTCATCCGTTACAGCAGACGGCCTTGTCACTTGCCATCCATACAGATTGGTAATGAACTTGTTTGACATATAACGGGCACCGCTGTATCCTTCATTCATCATTCCTTTTATCCAATCCGGATTATCATACCTTGCAGCGATTTCCTGATACATCACTTCTTCAAGTGAGGAAAGACGGGCATTGTTCTTATCCGCATACATCAGCACATTGAACTTTGGAGCCTTGCCTGATATCTCTCCACAGTCATTGATAGACCTCCCCAGTAATCGAAGAAGTCGTCGTTATCCAAAACACCGTATTGGTTGGTGTTACGGCTTGCTACAATAGTATCTGAGTTTGAAAGCGCCCTTAGGAATACCAACGGATTGGTATCACCCCAGTAGTTTTTGGAGTACATGTTACCCATCCTTCCAAGGTAGAAGTCCGCCAGCTCTGAGGTATCGTTCCATGTCCAGGACATCGATACCAATTTTGATATGCCCGCACCGTAATCGCCATTAGGCGGTGCAAATATCCTTGTTATCGCACATTCACCGGCATATGTTGCATTATAGCCCTGACCTAAATAGAATAATGTGTCCTCAATCCAGTGCTGTGCCACATAATTCGAATCCAGCGGCTCATTTGAAGCTCCATAATAATTGATGCTTCCCATTACCGCTTCAAGAGCCTCTTTCAATTGCTGATTTTGCATTAAAGTCGGGTTTTTAGTCATTGTCAGGTATGACCTTGCAAGGGCGACGCGGTATGCGTTATCCATCAGGATTGATTGTGATGAGTACAAGTCCCTGAACAGACCGCTTGTAATTACAGTCACGTCTATCCTTTTTTTGGCCCATCCGTCAGGCCGGGTCAATTCACTTAACGGAATCACTTCAGGCATTGCCCCTACTTTCTTTCCTGTAGGGTTTCCTTCATCGTCATATCCCGCACTTGATGAGTCGGTCCAGACGGGCTTCATGCCCAATAAATATAAGACTGTTGAAACAAGCGCTCCATCGTCCCTTGCGGTTTCGACACACCATATTCCCATTATGATCTTTTCTGTTGTGTCGTTCAAATCAGCAAGCGTCAATAATGCGAGATTTTTTGCATATTCCCATGCTTCCATTGTCGGCAGCTCGCTTGACTGGTCCTGGAACATATTTTTTCCTGTCGGCAATATTGCAGGTTTGATTACAAGCTCACCGCCTTCACCGACCGGGATGTACCTGCCGTTAAGTCCATCAACCATTGCATCCAATTCGTTTAAAACGGAGAAATTGATTAAATCAATGTATTTCTTAGCCAGGTCAAGACAGGCCCTGAATGTCGGATTTTCAAATTTGCCATTTTCAGAAATCAAGGCATTGTAAACGGAATCCACATCGGAGTGAACCAATTGCCTTACAATATCATAGGATTTTGTCAATATGAATTCCCTTTCAAGAGCTGACAAGTCATTGTATGATTTTGAATAATAGTAGCTTGACAATTCCGTAAAGAGGTTGAGCACACCCTGGTTGTTTTCAAGCGGATAGTCATAGGACAGCATTGCCGATACCGTGCTTGCAAGGTCGGCTTCAGACCAGGATTCGCCCAGTGCATGAAGACCCAATGGGTAAAGTGTGGATTGCATGGTCTTCAAGAAATCGTTGACCTTTTCTACAAGCGCATCATTTGACAGGCTTTGTACCTGCTCTTTGGTAAGGCCCAAATTTGTAGAGTAATCGTTATCTATAATCAATTTTCGTAATTTATTAGGATTGTTCAGGCTGTTGGCCATCAGAGTCAAATTGCCGTATAAATGAGTATATGACATCGGAGAGGTCAGATGTGATATGATTACTGCAAAACCTCTTCTTTTAGCCTGAATAGCTTCTGCCAAACCGTCAGCAATATAGAAATATAATTGCGGAACGTCGCCGACCACAACAGATCCATAATCGGTTGCAGAAAGCAGAATCTCCTTTCCAGGCAACCATTCATGTGTAGCGTGCCTTCCGACGAATATCATAGCATTATGGTATTTTGTCTGCATGTAATAGTAGGCCGCCAGGTACTGGTGGGTTGGAGCGACAGCAGTGCAGTGGTAGAGGTTTTCAATGTCTGACTCCCATCCCCTTTGAGGTTCCGGTGCAACAAAGACATTACCATAGGTCAATCCAGGAATAACAAAGTAGTCGATACCTCCCTTATTCACCACCATCACATTGCCCGGGGCTTCTCCCCATCCGTTCAGCCCTGAAACATTTAATTTTTTAAACTGATCAAAGTACTGCAAGAATAAATTATAATATTGAATATCCTTAGTTTGGGTGTATTGCTTTAATGCGGATACGATATTTGTCAAAACATTTTTAGCCGCATCTGCCTTTTCTTCCGGCAGGAGTGCGACAACCTGATTGTACCAGTCGTCTATCGTATCGCCGATTGTTACTGTATAGTCCAGTTCAACCGCCCTTTTGGCCAGCTCACCTATATATGCTACCGGACCTTCGCGAACTTGAATCTTGACTATTTCATCCAAGGAGTTGAACCACTCGTTGTATTCGCTGACAGGCAATAATGTGACTCCTGACTGGTTTGCCAGTTTTTCAAGCTCTCCCGGTGCCCATGTAGCCACATTGATACCGCACTTGAGCATTAAATTTTCAAGTTCCTCTACGCTTGTTGGCAGCTCACCTACATTATATCCTTCAGCTTTCAATGTGTAGAGTATATTATAGATACTTTTTATTGTATCAAGGTAACTGGAACCTATGTTCTGCTTTCCAGGCGGGTAATTGTAATAGATAATCGAAAGCAACTTCTCGTCATTGCCTGCATACTTCAAATCAACCCATGCATCAATCCTGTCGGTGAACAGATCAACATTCCTCTCATATGGGATGTATGTGACAATCCTTGCCCCTGTCAGGTTGGAAATGTAGCTGGACTGACCTCCGATGAACACCGCATCGATAATACCTTGGGTTTCTGCAATAGTGATATGCCACCACTTGTCGCTTCTCTCGGTCGTGAGGCCTGTTGAGCCAAGCTCCCACATCTCGTTTGAAACATAGTCTGAGTGTACCGCCCTAAAGACCGGCACTCCCAACTCTTCAAAAAAGTCCGTTGCCTTTGTGAAGTTCTCTCCACCGACACCGTATGCGACCATCGAAACGATTGCATCGACATAAGTCTCATAATTGGATGGATTATCTAAAAATCCTTGAATATCGCTGCCGGCACTTGTCCAGGATTCCACCATCACTTTCAGCTGTTCGGCAGACCCTCCTGCCGCATAGATTGGAATGACATTATACCCTTTTGCTTCCAATGCCTCCATAATGGCATTTGTAGGGTGCAGCTGCTGGGAATTGATATACATTGTACTTTCCAGTATGCCGACGGTGCGTGTCTTTGATGTGTCGAAATATGCTGCAATGTATTCGTCGAGCGAATACCATCTGTCGCGGAAAATACCATAAAGTTTGGTTCCCGTGAAATTCGGGGCCTCATAAGCAAAATCATAGCCTAAAATGTTCAGCGCATATAAAATCTGATTCTTGAGGTTTTTCTTATCGTTGATGTCCTTGTAAAGGACAAACTTGTTAAACTGCTCATTGAATCCTGATTGCTCGACATATGTGCTGACATCATTGTAGTTCAATCCTCTTTTCGTATGTGTAAAGTAATCTATTAACTGGTCGTCACTGTAGGAAGCGAATATCTTGTTATAGTCAATTGTATTGTTTCTAAGCAATTTTATTGAGCTTGATCCTGAGTTTACATTGCCTGAAGGGGGTTCCAGAATCAGGAACAGTTCTTTGTGGGATAATTCGGGGTATTTGCCTAGAAGATTTGTCAGGACAGAATCCACATCCGTACTGATCCATTCGCCGATGAATGCGTCGGATTTGTCAAATAATGAGTGAAGCTCCTCTTCATCCATATTCTTTATTTGCTCTCCACTCCGCAAGACTATATTAAACCCTGACATGCCATCCTGGTTATACATTTCATCACAGGCAGAGTCGATGATGTTTGTGCCAGGATTATCCGAAACTATAAATACCGTTTTATTTTTTACATCGCTTTCCTGCAACTCGTTTGAGTCGTCAACGGACAATTCATCATGTGAATCATCTTCCAAAGTCATGTTGCTATCACTTTGGGCAAAGCTGACTTGAGCAAACAAGAAAAACGACAACAAGACAATTATCAAAAATAATCTTTTATGACTTCCCACAGCAATCCCCCAATTAATTTTTATTATGTATATATATTTTATAATCAAAGTGAATAATATATATTTTGATTAAAGTATTACTAAATGGTCAATTTTAGGCAAAAAAGTAATACTTTTTAAAAATCCCACTACAAAATATTTATTAAATCAAAAAATCAAAATTATATTATTAAAAACGTAGGGATAACATGAGAGTAGGAAACGGTATTGTAAAGAAGTATTCAAGGGAATACAACAGGACACTGAAAAACGGCGAAAGAAAAAAATACACAACAGAACAAATCCAGATTACAGTACCAAAAAATGAAGACATCTACGAAAACAAGGAAGAAGTCCTTATTATCCCTAATTCAGAAATTGAAGAGTTTAAAGGTAGAGAGGAAGAGATTGCATCATTGAGAATTGCTAATTATCTGTATGTTGAGGAAGTGAAAAAATTGGAAAGACAGCTTGAGGGAAATAATAATCCATCTACTTCAGAATATGAAAATGAAATCGAAGAGCTTAAGGCAACAATCGAAAAGCAAAACGATGCACTGACCGAAATCGAAAGCAAATACGAAAATCTGCATCAGGACAGCATTGACAGCCTTAAACATGAAAATGAAACGATAAAGGACAAGCATTCCAAGCTCATCATCGAAAACGAAAACCTCAAGACAAAGTTCGTCAACATCAAGACAGAAAACGAGAATCTCAAGACAAAGTATTCCAGCATCAAGGAAGAAAACAAGAACCTCAAAACCAAATGTTCAAATTTAAAAGAGGAGCACGCTTCAATCCGTGAAAGCTTTGCTCAGGTCTCATCAAAATATGACAATCTAAAGCAGGAAAACCTCAACACCAAAACAAGCTATGCTGAAATCTATGGAATAAATGAGGATTTGGAAAAAGATTACGATTCGCTTCTAAACGAATACAATGACTTGGTCGACAAGTTCAACGACCTGCAAGAGGAGCTCTACATCATCAAAACCCACCAGTCCCGTGATGACTACCTTGCATACAGGGTCAAGGAATTCATGTTGAACAGGTCTTAGAGAGTTTTATAGTCATCCTGAAACTCAGGATTCCACCTTTTCAGACTAGGAATGAAAAATGCAGTGATTCCAGTAGCCTGTGTTTCTGCAAGCCTAGGATTTTTTTCCATCATCTCTTTTGTTTTTCGAACAATCATTTCCTCTAAAGTAATGTCCGGTTCAGTATACTCGCCATTCTGATAGCAGTCCTTGCAAAATTCAGGATTGAGGCTGCCGTCCTTATTTGTACCGTAATCTTCCTTTACGATTGGCTGTCCGCAGGAGTTGCAAAATCCCATAAAATCACCATTAAAAAAAAATAGTAATGTAAATTAGAATGAATCTAATTTACCTAGTCATCTTTTACATCAATGTTTTCATCTTCATCCATTGCAAGTCTCATGTTATCCTTATCAGGATCGAAGTATTGCAAGAAGTCTTGAGCAGCCCTTCTTACATCCCTTGAACCGATAATGTATCTGCCTGCAATGATGATGTCTGCACCTTTCTTGATTGCATCTTTAACATTCTTAGGTTCTATTCCACCAGCAACAGCAACTAATCCTTTCTTATCGGATTTCTTGTTGTTGATGATTTCCTTGATGTCAAATATGTTACCCCATTCGGTCATGTCGCCAACGTCTTTGCCATGTTCCTTTTTATAGGATTCCATGTCAACATTCCTGTGCAGCAAGACAATGTCAGGCTTTAAATCATCAGGCAATTTTCCTAATTTTTCCTTGAAGCCGTCAACATTCATCATATCAAGGATTGAGTAGATACCTTGCTTTTGAGCTTCATGGATTGCCTTTGCAATGGATTCGATAGTGCCGAGACCGGAGATTGCCACAGCATCAGCGGTTTCGTCAGCTGCCATCTTAACTTCCACACGGCCCACATCCAAAGTCTTTAAGTCAGCGATAATGAATGCGTCTGGGCGCAATTCCCTGATTCTGGAAATGATTCCAACACCGAATTTCTTAACGAGCGGAGTGCCCGCTTCGATTAGAATCCTTTCGTTTTCAGGCAAATCAGCAATGATTCTTTCCATTGCCCTTTCATCATTTAGGTCAAGTGCAACCTGCAGGTAAGGCGGTGCCCAAAGCTTTTTGACTTTGAATCCCATAATTGGGTGGGTTCCACGGTCCTTTTCTGCGAGAACCTTATCAATGTCTGGATATCCGTCCATCGCTCTTCTGATTGCCAATTTTGTTGCTCCATAGTTGTACTGATAGATCTTTCTGTAATTTTCAGCGGAAGGGTCAATGAATACGCTTACATTTATCACGATGTCTTCCACTTTATCTTTTGGGATGTATCCTTCTTCCACTGCATCAGCCACGGCCCTTGCAACGGCGGTCTGTGCAGGTCCGAATATTTTGCTTGCATCCTCCAAATCTCCGACAGTCACTTTAGGAATGATTAAAGTGGCCGGTTTGGTCATCAGGTTAGGTCTGATTACACTTGTCAGCGGAGTGTGACCTACAGATAAATTTGATAAGCCGTTTGCAAACGCTTGGCCGACAGGTCCTTGCTTGTCACCAATCAATAAATCAATGTGTGCCAATTCAGGGCCGTCTCCAATAAGAGCTTCACCTATTCTATACATTTTTTCCATTGAATTTCCTCCATATTATACTATAAGTTTTATTTGTAATTAAATTATTGGAAGTTAATCCTTCTTGAGATGTCCTTTGGCAAAGGCAATCTTCTGAAAGGTTTTCCTTCACATTTAGCGTTAATTTCATCAATCAATTCATCAGCTGTCATGTCGACTTTTTCACCGGTTTCACGTACAGTAACCTGGAATTTTCCGGATTCGGCTTCCTTATCCCCTACAACAAAGATGTATGGAATCCATTCTTTTGCAGCATTTCTGATCTTCTTGCCGACGCTTTCATCACGGTCATCCACATCAACACGGATTTTTGCCAGATTTAGCTTTTGGTATATATCTTCGGCAAACTCTTTATGTGATTCGCCAACGGTAAGTATACGAGCTTGAATAGGGCTTAGCCATAACGGCAACATTGGAGACTTTTCATTAATTTCCAGTGCTGTCTTTTCAAGCATTGCACACAGTACCCTTTCGATACTTCCGGTCGGTGAAGTGTGCAGGATTATAGGGTTGTGCTGCTGGCCATCCTTGCCCAGGTATCTGATGTCAAACCTTTTACCACTTTCAACATCAATCTGGACGGTCGGATTCTCAATAGGGCGGCCCAACGCATCGATGTTTGCCAGGTCAATCTTACATACCCAGTAATGATGTCTTTCAGGCAGGATTTCCAAAAGAATAGGCTTTTCGAACTTCCTTGCAATTTCATACATCCATTCCTCATTGTCGTCGAAGAAATCCTGGGTTGCCCTGAAGATGACTTCAAAGTCAAGGTCAAGGTCTTCGCCTGTCTGCATGCACATGTCGGTCTGTGCGGAAAACTCATCCAGGGATGAAGGCACATCTGCACAGAATGAATGGCAGTCCGGCATTGTGAATGCCCTCAGCCTTTTGAGACCTACCACTTCGCCCTTTTTCTCGAACCTGAAACTGTAGGTGGACAGTTCATAGATTTTGGCAGGGAAGTTTTTCCATGTCAGGTATGAATCGCTCATCAGCCTGAATGCACCGAAACAGCATGCGAACCTGAGCATCAGATTCTTTTTGGTGTCGGTCCTGTACTGCCTTTCGCCGAACTTGTATGCGTGCTGGTATATCGCTTCGTTGTCGAGATCATAGAAAATCGGAGTCTCGACAGGCATAGCTCCACGCTCAACGACAAGATTGTAGACATAATCGGCCAAAAGGTCTCTGATGAGTCTGCCTTTAGGATACCATCTGAGGTTACCCACATCGGATGCAGGCTCGTAATCGCAGATTTCCTTTTCCCTCATCAATTTGACGTGAGGAGGCTCGCCCTCATCGGACGCTCCACGGCCAAGCTCATAATCCACCAGTTGCTTGAAGGCATGGTTTGTAAACTCAAAATCATCAATCTGTGTGATCTTGTCGCCTTCAAGAATCTGCCATTTGGAAGGCTTTCTTTCGACTTTGACCTCTTCGGCCTCGGCAGTTATTGTCCTTGAAAGTTCGCTCAGCGGATGTCCCTTGCAGGAAATCTCAAATGCCTTATACCATCCGAAAGGCACCCTTATTACAGTCAGGTTTTCAGCCAGAAGCGCCTGTTCGGCATCCTTAAGGATTTGAACGGCAACTTTTGGAGAGCTCAATGATGAAGACAGGTGCGCATAAGGGTACAACACTATATTTTGCGCCTTGACTTGATCATTTGCTTTCTTGACTTCCTTAACCAAATTGCTAACGATCCCTTCTGGATTATTTTCGTCTTCTTTTTCGACAGCTGTAAATACCACTAAAGAATCATCAAAGGAGCCTTCTTTTTTGGCTTCCTCAATCTCTTCAGCCACAGGTGTCTTATTTTTAACATTGTAGTTTAAATAATCAGAATGAATAAGAAGTATTCTCATTTAATCACCATATATTAGTGATTAAATTTTTATTTTTAATATTATATAAAAATTGGGAAAATCAGAAAATTGAGATAGTTAAAAAAAATAAAAAAAGGTATAGAGATTAATTCAAATCTCTATTTTTTAACTTTAACCTTTCCGTATGCATATTCGTTGACATACTTAACTGAATATTTGTACTTTTTGCCCTTTTTGAGTTTTTTGATGACTTTTTTCTTAATGGTCACTTTAGTGATACCTTTCTTGTTGGAAATAACCACTGATAATTAATAATAATTTAAATATATTATTCAATATTGAAAATTTTTATAAATTGAACAGGAAAAATATAATGCTAAAAATATATTACACCACGAAATAAAATACTATTAATATTTAATTGAACAAACTTATTATTATGAGAATTATTTTAGCAGGCACCGGAAGTGCAGTCGGAAAGACGACAATCGCCACCGGAATAATGAAGGCCTTAAGCGAAAAATACGACGTCCAGCCGTTCAAGGCAGGCCCTGACTACATCGACCCGTCATACCACACTCTGGCGACCGGAAACACCTCAAGGAACCTGGATTCCTTTTTCATGAAGGAAGGACAAATCAGGGATTCGTATCTCAAGGGAATGAATGGAAAGGACATTGCGGTAATTGAGGGCGTGAGGGGACTTTACGAAGGAATCGATTCAATAAACGATATCGGAAGTACCGCTTCAATAGCAAAGGCCTTGAAGGCGCCGGTGATTTTAATCATCAACTCAAGAAGCCTTGTCAAAAGCGCCGCAGCCCTGGTATTGGGCTTTAAGGCATTGGATCCTGAAATAAACATTGCTGGAGTAATCCTAAACAAGGTCAAAAACCAGGCACACTACGAGAAGACAAAAAGGTCAATTGAGGAGATTACAAAAACTGAAGTCATAGGCGGAATCGTTCGTGACGACACGATTTCAATCGAGCAGAGGCATCTGGGCCTTGTTCCCGCACGGGAGAGGGAAACCTCAATCAAGTTCATCGACATATGGTCAAAGACAATCAAGGAATCGATAGATTTGGACCGGCTGGTTGAAATTGCAAAATCAGCTCCTAAAATAACATCCGAAACCATTCCAATCTGGAACAAACTAAACAAGCAGCCTGTAAAAATCGGCGTTGCATATGATGAGGTCTTCAATTTCTACTACAAGGAAAACATTGAAGCGCTTGAAGCCAACAACGCTAAAATAGAGTATTTCTCACCTTTAAATGACGAAGGCCTGCCGGACGTTGACGGGCTCTACATCGGCGGAGGATATCCTGAACTCTTTTCAAAGGAACTGTCAGACAACTCACAGATGCTTAAAGACATCAAGCAGTTTCACAACGAGTCAAGGCCAATCTTTGCCGAGTGCGGAGGACTGATGTATCTCATGAACTCAATCCATGACGACCGGGTGGTTGGAGTCTATCCCTACAAGGCCGTCCTGACCGACCGTGTGCAGGCCTTAAAGTACACGATAGCAGAGGTGCAGGAAGACAACATCATCTCCAAGAAGGGCGAAACCTTCCACGGCCATGAGTTCCACTACTCAAAGGTCATTGTAAACGAGCTTAAAAATCCTTTGGCATTTAAGATAACAAGAGGAAAGGGATCATACGAGCTGCAGGACGGCTTCATGGAGAAAAACACCCTGGCAAGCTATGTGCACACACATGTTGCGGCAATGCCTGACTTTGCGGGAAACCTGTGCATCTCATCAAGGGAGCTTGGAGAATAAAATGAGAAAATATGACTTTTTCAACCCATTGATTGTTGTCGTTGCAATCCTTGCATTTCTGGCGATGGGCTATATAGGATCGTTCAACTACCGCTTTGAAGATCCCCTTGACGGAGAAGTGATTTTAACCGTCATCTTTGCATGTGCTGTTTTTGCAATCGCCTTTCTGGGCGTCAAATACAAGGTCAATATAAAAACAAGAGAAACCAACTATTTAAGTGAGAAACTGTTATTGGCATTGACGATAATAGCTTTGATATTGCAGACACTGAATCTGGTGCTTTTGGGAGGCATTCCACTTTTTAACTCCACGCTAAAGGCGAATGCAACGACAAACATCTGGAGAGTTGCCTATCCTCTATTTCTAATAACAATCAATTTCCTTCTTGCAAAATACTACAATAGGAAATATCTGGTTTTAGTGATTCTGGGAGCCGTGATATTCGGCCTCAACGGCTACAGGACATCAGTTTTGGGGATTTTGGGAAGCTCATTCATCACCCTATACTATCTGGAAAGGATTTCAAGAAGATTCGGCATAGCATTCATTGCAATAATCGTTTTAGGCCTGATGGCTGTAGGATACATCGCATCACAATCCATTGCAGGACAGACCTGGACACTGAACCCATTGGAGCTGATATTCTACCGTGCAGCATTCACGCTGGAGGTCTTTGAAAGAATCCTGCCGCTTGCAGGAACGACAGGCGGAAAGATACTGGCGATGATATTCTCGTCTGGAAGCCCAAGGACATTCATCGGTGAATACGTCCTTCACTACAACGTCTGCCTGACATCAACGCTTTTCGGTCCGGTGATGCTTGATTTCGGATATGTGGGATTGACAATCCAAATGCTATTCATGGGCGCCTTTCTTGGCATAATCCATAAAATAAAAAGAGGTGTCGGCATCGGCATATATGCGTTCATACTGACACATACCATAATCTGGATAGAGACCGGCCCGACCGACATAATGATTTGGTTTTTATACCTTATCGGACTGATTTACATTCTGATAGTCTTATTTAAAAAAAATACGGGAAGCAATGAGAATTAATCCCATCACCGAAAACCACAATCCGATTTTATACAAAGATTAAAATAATCAATATTATCAGTGAAATGAAGAATATGAATGTTCCTTTCACGATAAAGTCAGCATTCCTGTCTGTGTAGAATGACAATCCGTAAGACAGAGCCAAGGCAACGAACATCTCAATCAGACCGGTGATTCCGGAATCCATCTTGAGCAGATTGCCTGCAATGAATGACAGCAAATATGAGACAACCACAACCACAAGGATCAAGCCGATAGGATTGCTTACGATTCTGAAAATCAGTGACCCTGCTCCAAATGATCCTGAGCCGTAGGAATGCGCCCTTGAATCATAATTGTAGAGATTGGTCTGCTGGGAATAAGGGCTTAAGCTACCGGTAGTCGTTTTCTTGCGCCCCCTGTTCAAAAGTGAAGGGAATCTGCCGGTGTGGGGCTCATCGACCTGCCTATATAAAGTGTTTTTATATACGTTCGGATGGGCGTCCCTTCGCTGCATGAGGTATTCCATGTCGGAAGCGTCATAAGTGTATTCGGGATATTCCTCCTCGATGTATGCAGATGCCCCGCCGTCATAAGGCGTGTTGTCAAGGGTTGTCTGATTGGTCCTATCCTGATACTTCCTGGCCATTTCAAGCAGGTTGTTTCTATCGACCAGCTTGATGTTCTTTCTAATTGCATAGTTTTTGGCCTGATCGGAGAAATATGATGAGGTTACGATAGTGACCTTGGAAGCCTTGAGGCTTGCCTGCACCTCCTCCATTTCCCTCAAGACATCGACGCCAACCTGAAACTCCTTATCATAATTCAGACATGCTACAACTACCCCAAAGTCTCCAATAGTTGTGGGTAGAATAGCATATATGTCAATGACTTTCTGCGATGTTTTAAAATTCTTGTAGACCTTAAAACCCGAGTCCTCCATTACTTTAGCTATAAAATTGATCAATTGTGGTTTTTCCAAGTTTCCACCCGCATGTATTTTTTTACAATAATATTATATTTTATGGATTAAATTGTTATTAAAGTTTTTTATAATCCCAAATAATTAATTTTAAAAACTTGCTTAAACTGTTTGTTTTTAATTTAAACACAAAATTACCCAAAATTTTTAAAATCATCATTTTCAAATTTAGAGACAAATTATCAAACGCTTTTTAACGAAATTGATATGATTTAATGAAAAATTAATATGGAAATTAGCAATTATAACAAAAATTATTTAAAAATCAGCACCTAATTAATGTATATGAAAGCATTAATCAGTAATGACGATGGAATAACCGCTTCAGGAATACTTGCCTCCAAAAATGCGGTTGAAGATTTATGCCAGACATATGTTGTGGCTCCTGAAACCCAGCAAAGTGGAATTGGTCATGCATTAACATTATATGAACCATTAAGAGTTAATGAACACATTCTTAAAGACGGAAGCATAGGCTATGGCGTTGGAGGAACACCAACAGATGCGGTAACGATAGCATTGTTTGAAATAATGGATGAAAAACCTGACATAATGATTTCAGGAATAAATACCGGATTCAATCTAGGGCAGGCTGAATTGACAACATCTGGAACATTAGGAGCCGCAATTGAAGCTGCGAGTTTCGGCATTCCAAGCATTGCAATATCAAAGGAAGTTACGAGGGACGACATCAAGTTTGAAAACGGCCATGTGGAAATCGACTTTGAATTTGCGAAAAAAATGCTCAACAAACTGGTAAAGATTGTCTTGAAAAAAGGTTTGCCTGAAGGAATAGACCTATTGAATGTAAATATTCCAGAAACCCCATCTGATGATGAATTTGAGGTCGTCAAACTTGGAAACAGAATGTACACTCCCGTCATTGAAAAGCGTTTGGATCCAAGAAACAAACCTTATTACTGGATTGGCGGTGAGCCGTATGAGTTTGATGAGCCCGGAAGCGATGGTTATGAACTTAAAAAAATGCAAAAAACTACAATAACACCATTGAAAATAGATTTGACAAGTGATATGAGTTTATTAAAAAAATGGTTGAGATAAGATACCTATAAGTTTAAGTCTTTAAGTATCTTTTCTCTTTCGGCCCTGAGTTCGCCTAAAATCTTTTCGTCAGTGCATCCGTCTTTTTTAAGTTGAGCTATTGTACGAGTAATAGCTTCCAAATTGCTTTCTAATTGATTAATTGCCATACTATATACTATAAACATTAAAGTATTTAAAGTTGAAAGACTAATGTAAAAGTAGAATATTCAAGGATTTGAAACAATGAGCGAAGATAATGTAAACAAACTTTTTACTCAATTTAAAAATAAATATGTAAGTGTTGATTTAAGAGGAGACTATCAAACCGAAGGTAAAGTAATAGCAATTGACAA
>CACWUH010000043.1 GCA_902764015.1 uncultured Methanobrevibacter sp.
ATTAACGTTAAGCTGGATTTTGAATCAATTTCAAAGCGAAAACTATATTCATCATTATTCACAAAGTCCATGTTCTTTAAAGTAATGTTTTTAGCCTGGACATGAAATCTCTTCAACTCGATTGTGTGGCCATTGCCGTCGATGGTCAGGCCATCCTTCTTCATCCTAACCCAGTTTCGTTCTTCATCCGGAACAACATCTTCACCCAAGGCAATCTCGCCCACACCGCTGTTTACCAATTCTTCAAACTCCTTGAAATTCATGATTTAACCCCTAAAATTACAATCTGAAATACTTAAATTTTCCTCATTTTCACTTTCTATGTGATTTCCATCGCTTGCAATATTGTTTCTGAATTCACTGCTCTTAACATTTAACACATATTCATTATAAATGGCTCCACCCTTAAATGATGCATTTTTGTCGAATAATGATCCATAAATGAGCAATTTTGCCTTATTGTAGATTGCCCCCCCTTCAAACTCGGAAGAATTCGATTCGAAAAGAGACCCATCCAAATTCAAAACCGAATCCGAATCCATATAAATGGCTCCCCCATAATCGGCCCGATTCTTTTTAAATATGGATTTTCTAATAGATAATTTGGAATTAGAGGCACTATAGATGGCTCCCCCATACTCATCTGAAGAATTATCAACAAACCGACAGTCTTCAATTGTCAGATTATCCCGATTATCAACAGCCGCACCAGAGTATTCACAGTAACTGTTTTTAAATAGAATATTCTTTAAAATAATATTTGAAGCATTTATGATCAATAAAGGTACTTTCATACATCCATCAATTGCATGATTATCCCCATCGATAATTAAATTATTTTTGATAATTTCAATACCTTCTTCGTATTTTTCTTCTTCACCGTCTTCCAGAATGACATCTTCAGTTAATGTAATTTCATCTGCTCCGCTGTTAATCAACTCTTCAAATTCCCTGAAATTCATGCTATCACTGCCCAAATAATGTTCTAAAATCAGAGTTTGCGTTTTCTTCATCCTGATTAATATTAGTTTTTTTAGGTCTTTTTTTGCGAGGTTTTTCAAATAATGCGCCTAGACCACCAACAGATTCTTCTTCATAAAGTTCAATTATTTCATCCATTAAAACTTCTGTTCCATCATCATCAATTAATGTTACTTCACCTGTATTGAGTATCCTATGTTCCTCTTTAAAACTACAATTTTTTAGAGTTAAATTGGCTTTATTTATGATAATTTCATTTTTAAATCTTCTTTCAAAACTGCAATTTTCAAGTGTTGCCGTGTCGTTGTTCTCAATTTTTACAGTATCATTAAATTTAATATTTTTCAAGGTTACATTTTTGCCGGTTATAGTCAGATTTCCAGTTATTTCATGCATTTGACCATCGATGCACAGTCCATCAGCATCCAGTTTCTCATCAGCCAGATAATCCCTGTCGAGTAAAATATTTTTTTCTTCGCTGGAAATTATCTTTTCAGAAATCAAATTAAAATCATCATTTGAAATTTCCTTAAAGGGCCAGTCACGCCCATTATCTTCAAAGTTACAGTTAATAAAATAAGAAACAATCATACTAGGATAACCATTATGTTTATTAACAATTGGACAACTTAAATATGATATCTTATGTTTATTATTCTTAAATGAAGAATCTTTAAATATGCAAGTAGACATCCCCAAAAATTTCATCACGCAAGCATGATCAAGAGTATTATTTTCAAATAAACAATTTTTGACCAGAGCGTCTACATTTGAACCTCTTATCAATTCTTCATCAAAATCATATGAACGATTATTTTTAAAAATTGAATTTTCCATATTCAGTCTAGACTTATTCAATCTTGCAACTTTTTTATTATTTAAGAATTTACAGTCCATTATATTAATATCCGATAATTCGTCTTCAATGACAAATACATTATTTTCAAATAAACAATTATTTGAAGTAAATTCGCAATTCAATAGTTTCAGTTTGGAATCATCTCTCAATTCACAATCGATTAAACTTAAATGAGAATTTTCGTTATAAATTACTGATTTTTCACATGAGTTATCTGCATACCGATTAATGAATTTGCAATTGAGCATTTTCACGTTACTGTTATTTAAATATAAAACTCCTTTAAATGATAGATTATCTTCAAAGTTACAGTTAACGAATAATATATTTTTATTTTCTAAATCCATTACTGATCCTTTATAAGATGAAGCATTTTTAAAGGTAATATCCTTAAAACAGATATTGTCTGCGTTAATCTTGAACATCTGCTGGAAATTTCCATTAATAATATGATTATTTCCGTCGAAGATTAAATTATCTGCATTTATTTCAATGGTCTGATTTCTATCGGATTTATAAAGAATGTTGGAGTCTAAAACAAGCTCTTTTTCAAAATTGAAATCGGAAGTATCAACATTATCCAATCCTTCCATATTCTTAAAGTTAATTTCGTGTATATTGTCATTGATTAAATCCTCCAAATAATCACAGTATTCATAACTTTCTAATTTGAAATTAATTTTTTGAGGAATAAACTCGTTTAAATCAGATAAATAGTAAATTTCACCATCCCCCTCTACAGAATCTTCAAGATATCCCTTCTCTTTTTGAGGGGCATATAGTCTAAAGTAATTTTCAATAGCTTCCTGCCCAAATTCACAGTTTTCAATGAATAATGGATAATTACTTAAAATAGAACTAAAAGAACAATTAGACATAATTAATCCATTATAACAATCATATTCAGGCCTATGATACCTATTATAAATCCGATAAGTATTAAAAGACCATGTTTTCCCATTATATATTTCACCATCCACCTCTGAATTTTTAATATTTATTAAACCTGCAGCATTACATATTTCATTACCATGATGCAAACAGGATTCGCCTAAATATCTTGTATAATTTCCGGAAAAAGTTGAATCTATAATTTCAACATATCCTCCTTCATTATATAATCCTCCACCATCATGACCCGATTTATTTCCAATAAATTTGCAATTTTCCAATATGATTTCTCCTTCAATATTAGCTATTGCTCCACCACTTCCATCATAATCTGCAGTGTTTTCCTTAAAAACAGTATTTTGTATATAGATAGTTCCCTTTCTATTGTGAATTGCACCACCATCAATATTGAATGCACAGTTATTTTCAAAATAGCAATTAATAATTTTCAGATTTTTGCCATAATTAATAATTGTACCATCATAACTATTAATGAAGTTGATATTTTTTAACGTTACATTGTCTGATTTAATATAAACAATGTCAAGTTCAATAGTATTTCCACAGCCATCTATTACTAGATCATCAACATCTATTGAAAATTTATTTTCCAATTGAAAATAATTGTCAATTTTAATTTCCTTATGACCTGTATGAATCAGTTCGGATAAATACTTGCCTTCTTTAATTTTTTTAATAACCGGCATTGATTCATCAAGAGTTAAAATATTATCATTATCCGTGATGATATTATTGTAATCCTCATATTTGCAATTTTTTAATATGACATTGGAGGAATACTCAATTTTTTCATCATAGTAGTCTCCATCTTCATTGACCTTTTCCTCAACAACTGTCTTATTGGCATTGTGTATTAATTTCTCATTTATTCCTTTGAATTCACAGGAATCCAATATCAATGACGCTCCAACATTATAAATTCCATTAATATCTTCCCTATATGATTCATTGATGAACTTGCAATTGTAAGCATCTACATACCCCAATATATTGGAAATTACATAACCCTTTTCGTTGTATGCATATCCTCCACTACGTCTACAATAGCTTTCCTCAAAAGTGGTATCACTTAATTTAATGACTCCTTTTTCATTTTGAATAATTGCTACTGAACCCTTAATTTTAAAATTCTTAAAAACAGAACTGCTAATTTTTAAATTACCTTCATTTTTTAAATGATATTTTTTTCCGTTATTAAAAAAAATAGAATTATCTATCTCTAACTTCTTTTCATTGATAAAAGAATCATGAAATTGCATAGTGCAATAATAAAGATTAGCCTCCCCGGAATTATGGAGTTCATTTAAATTACACTTATATAAATCAACTTCACCATCATTTATTAAATTAGAAACGTTGGAATTACTGAAGTCCACATCACCATTATTATATATGATGCAATTATAATCAAATGAAACATTATCAAGATTGGCACCTATATTAAAATTAAAAACATAACACCCAGGATATTCGCTTTTAAATGATAAATTTTTTAAAACAACAAATCGGGCATTGAAATTAAGGGTAACCTTATTGTGTGAAACAAATTCATGGCTATTTCCATCAATTATTAAATTATCAACATCAAAATTTATTTCAAAAGACTCACCGTAATCCTCATCAGAAATAATAACATCCTCAGTTAAGGCAATCTCTTCTGCTCCACTGCTGATCAATTCCTTAAATTCCTTGAAATTCATGTTGCCACGACCTAAACCTTTTTAAATTACGAATTAATTTCTAACCACTTGTCTATCAAATCATCATCCAACAATTGTGTTCAAACTTCCACAATTAAATCCACCAATTCTTTGTAGTCTTCATCGCTTTTTCTTCTTGCCAAGAAATGTGACTAGGATTCCAGACTTTCATCAATTCGCAGACAAAATTGTTTGTGCTTTCATATCACTCTATCGCCAACTGTTACATCAGAAGTGAATCTGAATGTGTAAAACATCCACAACATCGAATTCAACGTTTTCTCCTACGATTTTGAAATAATTAAGATAACCATATTATATTTAATAATCTATTTAACTTGCTTAAAGTAGTTACTTTATTTGAGTTAAATATAATCCTATGAAAATTATTAAACATGAAACTAATCAACAGCTTTAAACATGCAATCGAAGGACTCATCAGCGCCGCAAGCGCTGAGGAAAACATGAAGGTCCATTTCATAGTCATGCTTTGTGTAATCGTTTTAGGCATTATTGTCAAATTATCCGAAATGGAGTGGATTATCTGCATCATGTTATTCGGCATCGTAATAAGTGCCGAAATATTCAACACGGCTTTGGAAAGGGCTATGGACTACATCAATGACGATTATGATGAAGACATCAAATTCATCAAGGACACATCAGCCGCAGCCGTTCTGGTGGCAGCCGTCGCATCCGCAGTCATTGGATTAATGATTTTTCTACCAAAACTGCTTTAACCTTTTCCAGACAACGGTAAATCTCACAAAAGCATGCGTCATAAACCTTGAAATCCCCACCGACCGGATCGCCGATGTCGGGAGGATACTCACCAATGAACTGTTTTATTGTGCAGATTTCCAAATCGGGATAGTGGATTCTAACCTTCTCCGTGTAGAACTCCTCCAAAGTCAGGACAAGGTCCATTTCACCAATGTCGGAGCTTCTGAAGTTGGTTGCAGTGTGGTCTGAAAGGTCGATTCCATGTGACCTGCACACCTCAACCGTCAAATCCGAGGATTTCTTTCCTGTCCGGGCCATTATGCCTGAAGATGATACCTCAACATCATCGCCAACCATCTCCTTAAATATGGCTTCTGCCATCGCGCTTCTTGACGTGTTCGCATAACAGACAAACATTATTTTCAAATTAACACCCCCATTTTAAAAACTGAATAAGGCCGAAGGCTTGGCCTCTAAAAAGTCAATCCTGTCCTGTGCACATGCACTTACCAGCTCATCATCACTTGAATCACGAACACTTCGAAGCAATTCCCGATTCTCCATATGATTGATTGTCGAAAAGACAAGCGCCAGACAATCTCCCGACAATGCAAAATCATGCAGGAATTCATCATTTCCAATGTGAATGAGTGCCTTTTGGCGAACCCTGTTGTCCCCATCATTATTTACAATGCCAATCAGGGCATCATCACTTGTGCCCAAATTGATTATGGCACTTCTAACCCGCCAGTCATCGTCCCCCAAAAATACGTCCTCATGCTCGCTTTGCCCGATCGGCTCATATAGAATGCGGATTGCCCTGGCCCTGATTTCACCCGGAGTGCGGGTATTCAAGGCAGTCATTTCCAAATAATCCTTATTGCGCAATGACTTTAATGCCCCGTAGGCAATGTCAACGCTTTCGGCATTGTTTACTATTTCAAACAGAAGCCCCTGTCTTTCTTCATCTGATTTGCCGTCAAGAAGAATTTCAATTGCATGTTCTGCGAAAAAGAAACTGTTCTCCTTCAATATGATTTCCATCAGCAAGCCCTGATTTTTTGCCAACTTGGGATTTTTCAAAGCAGTCTTCTTCAGGTCCACTTTTAATGAATCCATCCTGCAAAGTTCAAACAAACGATTTTCATCATCCAGATTTTCTATTGCCCTGTCCAAATAATATGACATGTTACCACTTCAAGCCCTTTTATATAATTGTATCTTTCGAGAAGTATTTAAAACCTTTAAATGAAAGGCTTTAATCGACTTATTAATGTCCGGATTCAAACCTTTAATCGAGGTGATAGTATGGATGCAATCATTAACGAATACAAGAAACATGGCGTGGACGCCTTCTACAGGATTCACGGACATGACTATGAAAATCCCCACATTGACATTGTGGAAAACCTCCTCAAAAGCGCCAAAGAAGAATGGAATATCAATGGAGATATCCTTGATCTGTGCTGCGGAAGCGGAGAGGTGTCACATGCACTTGAAGACTGCAATGTCGACGGCATAGACCCATACACAAAGGAGCTCTATGAGGCAAACACAGGAAATGACTGCATCCGGATGACCTTCAAGGACATCGTTGAGGAGGGAATCGGTAAGAGGTATGACTTTGTAGTCTGCTCATATGCGATGCACCTGTGTGAAAGGTCAATGCTTCCGATGCTTCTCTACCGAATTTGTGAAGTGACCGGCAATCTGATTGTCATCACTCCCCACAAAAAGCCGGACTGCAATGGGGACTTTTTCAGGGAAATCTCCAGAATCAAAAAGGAAAGGAGCACAATGGTACTGTATGAAAACCGAATATTCAATGTCTGATGGGGTCTTAACCCCCTCAGCCACCAGTTCCAAAAATTATTTTTTTCCTTGATGAAAGCAATTCCTTTATTCCATTTAATAATAATGTATTATAAACTCAATTACAGGTGTTGGAAAATGGCGACAGATTGGTTAGGACATGACTTTAAACAGCAGAAATCGAGCAATTATTGTCCAAACAGTTATTTTAAATTGGAATTACCTATTACCACGCCAATCAACGCCACTTTTCCAAAAAACTATCACTTTACTTTTATATTACAAAAACTTTTTTTAAAATCAACTATTTTAGGCGATTACGATGAAAACTAATGAAATCAGCGAAAGAATAGAAGAAGCTATGGACTATATTCAAAACGACACTGCAAAAGCGATTGAAATTTTTGACGAAATTATTGAAAACGACCCGGAAAACATCGAGGCCATAAACGGGAAGGGATCCTCACTGATGAAGCTGAACCGCATGAGAGAAGCGGAAAACCATTTTGACTACTCCTTATCAATCAAAAAGAGCTCATCTGCCTATATAAGCAAAGGAATAATTGCTAAAAATAGAAAGGAATATGAACAGGCATTGTTTTTCTATGACAAAGCAATCGAAACAAACCCCAATTTAAAAAATATCGTGACAATCCTTAAAAATGAAATAAATAATCTGATGGGGCGCGAAACAGAAGTCAATGGAGAATATGCTCAAAAGGCCAATGAACTGATAAAGAAAGGCAGGAAGTACAGAAATTCCAACAGATTGTGGGATGCACTCGACTCCTATGAAAAAGCGATTGAAGCCGATGAAACCTGCAGAAATTCAGTTCAATCATCAATCAATGAAATCAAATCAGTCTTTAAGGATGAGCTGCTTATTGAAACTCCAGAGCTTGGAGATTCACGAAGCGACCAGCTGAAGCTCAAAAGCCTGAAGCTGCTTTTGATTGAAAAGGACCTTGAACAGTCCTTGACCATCATTAACCTTATTTTAGACGATGCCGAAAACGACATTGGCGCACTGAACCAGAAAGGGTGTCTGCTATTTCTCTTTGACAAATGCAAAGAGGCCCTTGAATGCTTCAACAAATGTTTAATCATTGATGAAAATTACCATTATGCTCTTTTTAATAAGGCGATTGTCCTAAGAAGGATGAAGAATTTGGATGACTCCCTGGACTGCCTTGACGAACTTTTAAAAACACCGCAAAACTATGACAAAATGAAGCCATACCAGCTGGAGATACTGGACAAACTCCACGAAAAAGCCATAACCTAAAAATCATGAATTTCAACTATCTTTTCCAAAGCCTTTTTGATTTCTAAAAAGCAGTTTTCATACTTTTCACAATTGCCTCCAATCGGGTCTGCAATGTCAGGGGACTTGCATTTTGCATATTCCTTGATTGTGTGAATTTCAACTTCAGGATAGAAATCGGACAGATCGTTTTTATGTGAAGTTGATGCCGTCAAAATCAAATCGTCATCTGCGATTTTCAGGCCGCCCACATTTTTTGAACGGTGCCCCGTCAAATCAAGGCCATATTTTTCACATACCCTTACTGCATTAGGAGATGCCTTTTGGCCATAGCTTGCATAGGTTCCGGCAGAGGTTACCTCAACGCCGTTTACCAAATCATTAAATATTGCCTCAGCCATAGGGCTTCTGCAGGTGTTTCCTGTACATACAAATATCACTTTCATGTTTTCACCTTCTAAATTCTTCATGGGATTCGACAATCCTTTCAAGTGCCTCCTTAATTTCAAAAAAGCAGACCACATGGTCGCCCAGACTATCCTCCGAAGGGTCCTTTATATCCAAATCATCATATCCTCCGGCATATTGCCTGATTGTGTATGCATTCACATCAGGATGCAATCTGATTATCTTGTCCCTTGCAGATTGCGTAGCTGCGAGAACCAGATCCGTTTCACCAAAATCCACATCAGATATGTTGGTTGTCCTAAATCCTGTCAGGTCGATATTGTGCTTTCTGCATGCAAGCACCGCATTTTTTGATGCCCTTTCGCCTGAAAGTGTGGAAAATCCAGCCGAGGAAACCTCAACATCCGTTACCATACCTTTGAATATTCCCTCAGCCATTGGGCTTCTTGAAGTGTTGCCGCTGCATATAAATATTACTCTCATCATACCAGACCAATAATTTCCTGAAATCTCCTGTTGTAATCCTCAATGTTTCTTTTTGGAGCCTTGAACTTGCCTTTGGTGAACTTTTCGAATGATTCACCAATCCACTCATGAATCATAGCCAGGCCCTCCTCCGAGACATCTTCGATTGTCAGATTTGAATAGGCATCCCTTAAGGCAAGTATTGCCCTTTCCAAGTCATCGTCAAGGTCATTCATCTCAATCAATTCGGCAAAATTCATTGGAGGCAATATCTGCCTGTCAAGCAGCTGCCAAGCAAGAGTGCATCTTATCACATAAAGCGTCTTCTTGACAATCTTGACATCCCTCCAGTCGCTTCCTTCGATATACTTCTTGTTTGTCTTGAAGGCCAGACCGTAGTAATGGTGCTTCAGGATTTCGGGATTGAAATCAGGCAGGTCCCTGAATATCCCGATTTCATCCGGAAGATACTTCACCGGAGAGATGATCCACTCCCTCAGGTTCGGATTGCTTTTGAAATGCAGGTGCAAAGCCTTCTTGACATCCCATCCCACAAAATCAAAAAGCCCATCATCCGACTCATAGACATCTTCAAACTTGTCTAAAACCAGATATTCGGAAATGTCATTGCGTTTGTAAATAAATCTTATGTCATAATCTGAATTATCATTAGAGTGACCCCATGCTCTTGAACCGGTTTCAACCGCAAGCAGAACTGTAACATTCTCTTTTTTCTCAATTTCTCTCAGTTTTTCTAAAATCTGTTCTTTCATAGTAATCACTAGATAAGGATTTGTATTTAAGAATATTTAAATTGTCCAAAGAAAAGACTTTATATCAAATATGAAAACAAATGCTTTATTCTTAAAGCCAAACATTTATTCGATTTATACTACCTGAAAACAAATTATAAATAATAATCAAATTACGAGGTGATAATATGTGCGGAATTGTTGGATGCATATTAAAGGAAAAGAAGGATGTGGCACCTATCCTGTTTGAATGTATCAAGAATCTGGAATACAGAGGATACGATTCAATAGGCCTTGCCACTTATGATAATGCAATACATGTAAAGAAAGGCAAAGGAGACATCAGAAAGGTGGACAGGGAACAGAATTTCTCAAACATGAAGGGATTCTATGGCATTGCCCATACAAGATGGGCATCAACTGGAAAGCCAACCCATGAAAACGCCCATCCTCATCTTGATGACTCAAACACCGTGGCGGTCGTTCACAACGGGACTCTCGAAAACTACCTTGAAATAAGGGAGGATCTGATTGAAGAGGGCCATGAATTCATCTCAACGACCGATACAGAAGTGATTCCACACCTGATCAAGAAGTTTATGGATGAGGGTCTCGATTTGGAAGGGGCCGTGAGGAAATGCACGAAAAAGCTTGAAGGATCATATGCAATCGTTGCGATGTCCAAGGACGAACCAAACAAGCTTGTTGCAACAAGAAAGGACTCACCTTTGATTGTCGCATTTGGAAAGGACGGATATTTCGTCGCTTCAGACACTCCTGCAGTGCTCGATTATGCCCGTGAGGTAATCAGGCCAAAAGAGGGAGAGATTGCAATATTGACCAAAGACGGCATCGAAATTCACGACAAAAACGGCAAAAAGGTTAGAAAGACCCCACAGCATATCGACTGGTCACCTGAAATGGCAAAAAAGGAAGGCTTTGACCATTTCATGATTAAGGAAATCACAGAACAGTCCCTGGCGGTCAAGCACACCCTGGGCCAGAAGGCAAATATCAAAAGGATAATCAAAGAGATTGGAGACGTCAAAAGAATCTGTTTTGTTGCATGCGGAACATCCTATCATGCCTCAATCACCGGAAAGTATCTCATTGAATCCCTTGCGGGAATCGCGTGTGACGTTGTCATCGCATCAGAGTCCAAATACACCGCCAGAACATGGGATGAAGACACCCTGGTGATTTTCATTTCACAGTCCGGCGAAACCTTCGATTCACTCATGGCACTGAAGGAAGCAAACAAGACCTCAAACACACTGGCCATCGTCAATGTGGCAGGTTCAGCAATGACCGAAGAGGCAAAATACTTCATCCAGACACAGGCAGGTCCTGAAATTGGAGTTGCCGCAACAAAAACCTACATTGCGCAACTGACCGCAATCTATTTGTTCGCAGGACTGATGGCCGGAAACGACAAGATAATCGAAGAGCTGTCCAGGGTTCCAAAATACATCGATGAAGTGATGAAGGAAAAGGATAAAATCAAGGAGATATCCAAAAGGTATGACTTTGCGGAAAATGCATTCTATCTCGGACGCGGATTTTCATATCCGATTGCACTTGAAGGTGCGCTGAAGCTTAAGGAAATCACCTATATCCATGCTGAAGGCTATGCCGCAGGCGAGCTCAAGCACGGACCTTTGGCACTGATTGATGAAAAGGTTCCGGTAATCGTGATCATCCCACCTGGAGATGACTACAAAAAGACAATGGTAAACCTGGAAGAGGTCAAGGCACGCGGAGCAATCATCTTAACCGTCTGCGCCAAAGGCGATAAGAAAGCAGCAGACAATTCAATAGATGTAATCGAAATCAATTCTGAAGTCACAGACATCATCGCACCACTGGTTTATGCCGTGCCGCTGCAGCTGATTTCATATTACGTGACCTGCGACAAGGGTTATGACCCTGACAAGCCAAGGAATCTTGCAAAAGTAATTACTGTATAGTCATGAAGTTCAATATGCTTCATGATATCCTTATTTTTTTTAATATTTTTTATCAAAACTTGTTTTATATTGATTGTCATTTGCATTAACTGACTGGCCCGGAGAAAAAGTTACTTATTTTCATGGTCGAAGTATATGAAAGGGATGACTTCCTCAATCCTATCATGCAAAACAAGGCCACATCTCTTGCAGACCAATCCCCACTCATCATAAATCATTTCGTCTCCGCCGCATTCGGGACATAGCATTTCAGAGGCCTTAAGGACAACACTGCCGCAATCCATGCAGATCAAATCGGTGTCAAGGACGAAGTTGGACCCTCCGCAGTAGATGCACTTGAGGTTGCAGTCGGAATTTCTTGCATTGATTCGTGCGGCCTCAAAATACTTCATATCAGTAACGGAATCGTCATTCAGTTTCAAGCATTCTTCAAACATCCCATTCATTGTCTCCAAGCTTGAAGCCTTCCAATTTCTCAATGCAGCTATATCACAAAGGCTTCGGCAGTCATAGAACATGAAGCTCATGTCGCAGACATTGCCAACATCCCAATCATTCAACGCATCGATGCTTTCAATGCTCCAGCATTTCATGAACATTGATTTCATGAATTTGACATTTCCCACATCCCATGATTTCAGAAATGAGATGTCCTTCAGGCTTTTGCAGTATTTAAACATCCAACCCATGTTTGATGCATTGCCGACATCCCAGTCGCCGATGCCGTGGACAGTTGTCAGGCGCTCGCATTCGCCGAACATGCCTTGCATTTCACAGACATTTCCCACATCCCATGTGTCAAGCCCTGAAATTGTTCTCACATTGTCAAGCTTGAGGAATGTTTCATTCAGGGAGGTTACGCAATCAGCCAGTCCCTGACAGACTATTGCTCTGACGTTCCTAAAGGGGTTTTTTCCATACCAGCTAAAGACAGTAGAATCATCCCCATACTGGCGTTCAACGACATTTCCCAAATAATAATAGTTGTCGGCATCCTTTAAGCCGGAGAGGTCCTCGCTGATGAAGATAACATCTTCAGGATTTTCGATATCCAGATAATCGGTGAGATTCCTTCCGTCCTTCAATATTATAAGGACATTCAGGTCGCCCAATTCATAGATATTCTTCGTTGTCGTGTTCAGGCTTTCGAATTGCCTTAAATCATCGTTGTAGAAGTATCCGGATTCATCGATCTCCTTGTGCATAATAATCCTCCTTGAATTTTGAATCTGTTATTTTTGAAAATGCCTTATTCCTCACTTCCAATGGAAATGTCTCATCCATTACAATACTCTTTAGCTTGTCCTGATTTTCCTTTTTTCCTATCTCATCCAATCTGATGTTAAAGAGCAGATTTTCAAGTTTTCCTTCCGCTTCGCATCTGACATAATAATTGAAATCCTCATTGATTATCCTCTTGAGTTCCTCAACGTCGGTGATTTCATTTATCCGGTTTATATGTTTCTGGCTGTTTGCCCGGTCGTCCAATGTCTTTTGGGCGACATATGAAACATCACTGTCATCCGATGAAATCAGGTCCTTAAGTGAAAGCTCATTGTCAATGCGCTTTATATCTTCAAAAAGAGTGTCCAGTCTCTTTTGGGCAATCGGAGAATCATCGTTTTCAAGAGATATTATATGGTCAAGGATTTTCTTGTCATT
>CACWUH010000044.1 GCA_902764015.1 uncultured Methanobrevibacter sp.
GGTAACGGTTGTAATACTGTCTTCATCCGCAACAGCAATGTCTGAGTCATAATCCTGAGAGCCGTCACTATCGACACCTTCTGTGCAGTAGACGCCCATTATCAGGCCCAATACTGACAGCAGAAATATGAGAAGTATAACAGTATTTTTCATGTTCATAATAATAATTTTATTTTTGTAATATATAAATTGATAGAAAAGTATTTTAATGTAATCGCTCAAATAACTATTGAAAGCTTAGTGAGGTGATAATATGAAAGGCTTTATTTTATTAATATTGGGCATCATCGCCGTGATATTGATTGTCGGTGGTGTTGCAGCAGTGCATGTAATGCAGGAAGCGGGCATTGAAGAGTTCAATGCGGATTCAATAAAAATTATATTTGATAAGCTAATTGGCAACCCATCCTCTGAAAGTTCACAATCCTCCGATTCAGGAAATGTCGTGGATGTTGTAAAGGAGGAAGTGAAACAGAATTATCAAAACGGTGAAGGTTCCTATCGTGAGGTCACCTACAGCGATGGCGGATTCAGGCAATACGATAAAGACACCGGTGAACTGATAGGATCATCTTATCAGTCAGACCAGGACAAGCTTCCAAGCATGGAATGAAGAAAATGATTCTAAAAGATTTGTTAATCCATTTCGGCATCGATGAGGATTTGCCGGATTACCTTTTGAATCAGACATTCAACAAAGTTTTTCTTGACGGAAAGCTCACAAGGCAAGAAAACACTTACGAAATAGCAGTTACGACACGCCAGGATGTTACTCATCATCTGTATATAAAGCCTGGCGAGGAATTTCCGGTAATCGTGCTTTCAGAACTTCCCACAGGCCTTCTTAACGGCATGAAGTTCCCTCAAAATGAAAGTGTGGGAATTCCGATAAACAAGTTGTGATTGCTATTTTCTTTCTATTTTTAACTATTTTTATATAATATTAAAGACTTAAATTATAATATAATAATTTAATATTCCTGTTGATATCATGAACAAAAAAGAGTTAATTAATTCTGGAAAAGTGAAAAGCGTATTTTCTACTGACAATCCTGACGAGGTCATAATCGAGTTTCGGGATGACATGACTGCCGGAGACGGCGCAAGAAAGGAAGTTATGGACAATAAAGGAGCCTACAATGCGGTCATTTCCGCCAAGATATTCAAGGTTTTGGAGGAAAACGGCGTTGCAACCCAGTTTGTCGACTTGCCTGAACCTAACGTCATGGTTGCAAAAAAGCTTGAAATGATTCCAATCGAGGTTATCGTTAGAAATATTGCTACAGGCAGCTTGGTTCGAAATTATCCGATTGAAGAGGGCACTGAATTGAATCCTCCTTTGGTCCAGATGGACTATAAGGATGACGAATACCATGACCCAATGCTTAACAGGTCACTCATAAGGGTGCTTGACATTGCCACCGATGAGGAAGTCGACATCCTGATTGAAAAGGCCCTGAAAATCAATGAGACCTTAGTTGAGTTCTTTGCCGATGCCGGAATCATCCTGGTCGACTTCAAGGTCGAGTTCGGAAAGGACAATGACGGCAACATCCTTTTGGGAGACGAGATATCTCCTGACGGATGCAGGCTGTGGGACAGCGAAACCATGGACATGCTGGACAAGGAACTGTTCCGCGAAGGAAAGGACAATGAGGTAATGGCTGCATATATTGAAGTTTACAATAGAGTTATTCCAGATGATGAAAAGGTGATTTAGATGTTGTTTGATATTGAAATAAAGATCTCTTTGAAAAGCGGTATGTTGAACCCTGAAGCCACTCAGGTCGAAAGGTCACTTGACCTGTTGGGCTATGAAGTTAAAAACGTCAAGACTGTCGAAACCATCAAGTTCCAGATGGAAGGCGAAGACAGGGAAGCAATCAGGGAAAATGTCGTTGACATGTGTGAAAGGCTTTTGTGCAATCCTGTAATTCATGATTATAAAATCAATGTTATTCCACAGAACATGGCTTGCGGCAAATAGGTGTGTAAGATGAAGATTGGAGTAATTAGATTTCCTGGAACAAATTGCGACCGTGATGTGGCAAAGGCCGTTGAGCTTGCAGGCCTCACGCCGGAATACGTCTGGTGGAGCGAGGAAAAGCTTGCCGATTATGACGGAATAGTCATCCCAGGTGGATTTTCATATGGGGACTACCTGAGGGCCGGTGCAATGGCATCCATCACACCGGTTATTGATGGAATCAAGGAACTTGTTAAGGAAGAAAAGCCAGTTTTGGGAATATGCAATGGAGCACAGATTTTAGGTGAAATCGGACTCGTTCCAGGTGTTTTCATTACAAACGAAACCCCAAAATTCAACTGCGAATGGGTTGAGCTGAAGGTTGCAACCAACAGGACTCCGTTCACAAAGGCATTTGAAAGGAACCAGACCATTGCGCTTCCGATTGCCCATGCAGAAGGAAGGTTCTACACGGAAGACATTGATTTGCTTAAAGATCAGGACCAGATTGTCCTTCAGTTTGAAGGCAAAAACCCTAACGGATCCATGGAAGCAATTACAAGCGTCTGTGACGAGTCAGGTCTTGTCTGTGCAATGATGCCTCACCCTGAAAGGGCATGCGAGGAGCTGTTCGGTTCAGATGACGGCTTGAACTTCTTTAAAGGATTCTTATAGTGATAATATGGTAGTTTATCTGATTGGTGCAGGACCTGGAGATGCCGATTTAATAACCCTCAAGGCCGTGAAGGCCCTGAACAAGGCAGATGTTGTGCTGTATGATTATCTGGCCAATGAAGAGATACTGGCCCATGCTCCGGACACTGCCGAAAGGATATATGTCGGCAAAAAGGCAGGCGAGCATTACAAGACCCAGGATGAAATCAATGAGTTGATAATCGAACAGGCCAAAAGCCATGAGAATGTTGTAAGGCTCAAGGGGGGAGACCCTTTTGTCTTCGGCCGTGGCGGAGAAGAGATACTGGCTTTGATGGAGCATGGCATCAAGTTTGTTGTTATTCCTGGTGTGACTTCAGCCATAGGGGCACCAACCTCCCTCGGACTACCTGTAACACACAGGGCAGTGGCGACTTCGGTAACGTTTGTAACCGGCCATGAGGACCCGACAAAGCCTGAAAGCCAGGTTCACTGGGACTATACTGCAGATACTTTAATAATACTGATGGGCATTGGAAACATCAGAAAGAACACTGATGAAATCATGAAATACCGTTCGGCGGACACTCCTGTTTGCGCTGTTGAAAGCGGAACCTTGCCGAACCAGAATCTGGTGTTCGGAACCCTTGGTGACATTGCCGATAAGAAGATCAACACCCCCGCAATCCTGATTATTGGGGATGTTGTAAGGATGTATAAGGATATTTACGATTATCAAAGGTGATTGGATGTGTGGAATTGTTGGTTGTATATTAAAGGACGATAGCGACGTTGCCCCTATTCTTTTTGACTGCATATCAAAGCTGGAATATAGGGGATATGATTCGATAGGATTGGCAACTTTCTTTGAAGACAAGATCCATATCAAGAAGGACAAGGGAAAGATTGCAGAGGTGGACAGGAAGCTTGACCTCACAGACATGCCCGGAAACTTCGGAATAGCTCACGTAAGATGGGCTACACACGGAGACCCGTCAAAGCTCAATTCACACCCTCACGTCGATGAAGAAAATACCGTAGCCGTTGTCCACAATGGAATCATTGAAAACTATCTTGAAATAAAGGAAGAGCTTATTCTTGAAGGCCATGTGTTCAAGTCAGACACGGATACTGAAGTGATTCCCCATCTGATTCAGAAGTTCATGGATGAGGGATTAGACCTTGAACATGCCGTAAGAAAGACCATTGAAGTTATTGAAGGGGCTTATGCGATTGCAGCCATTTCAGTAAACGAGCCTGATAAGATTGTAGCTACTCGAAAGGACTCTCCATTGATTGTTGGAATTGGTGAAGATGGCTATTATCTGGCTTCAGATTCACCGGCAATCCTGAAATATGCCCGTGACATCATTTATCCCGAAAGGGGAGAGATAGTCATTCTCGACAAGAACGGCGTCGTTGTCCATGACGAGTTCGACAATGTCGTCAACAAGGAGATAGACACAATCAACTGGACACCTGAAATGGCTGAAAAGGAAGGCTATGACCATTTCATGCTTAAGGAAATCAACGAACAGGCAACAGCCGTCAGAAATACCTTGACCCAAAGGGACAACATCAAGGAAATCATTGATGAGGTGGGCGATGTCCAAAGAATCTGCTTTGTGGCATGCGGCACTTCCTATCATGCGTCATTGACAGGCAAATATCTGATAGAATCCCTTGCAGGTATTCCGACCGATGTTATTCTTGCATCTGAATTCAAGTATTCCGCCAACACATTGAATGAGCAGACCCTGGTGATATTTATTTCCCAGTCTGGCGAGACTGCCGATTCACTCAAGGCTTTGGACGTTGCAAACGAAACATCCATAACATTGGGAATCGTCAATGTTGCAGGCTCATCAATTACAAGGCGAGCGCAATATGTCATACAGACCCAGGCGGGTCCTGAAATTGGAGTTGCGGCAACCAAGACTTATGTTGCGCAGCTGACTGCAATCTATCTATTTGCAGCACTGATATCTGAAAACGAAGAGCTTTTAGATGAGCTTGACAGGGTTCCTGACTTCATTGACGAGACTTTGAAGGACATTGAGTTGGTCAAGGAGCTGTCCAAAAGGTATAACTATGCTCGTGACTTCTTCTATCTGGGAAGGGGATATTCATATCCTACAGCGCTTGAAGGTGCCCTGAAGCTCAAGGAAATTACATATATCCATGGTGAAGGTTATGCCGCCGGTGAGCTGAAGCATGGTCCTCTGGCATTGATTGATGAGGGAATTCCTGTCGTTGTTGTGATTCCTCCTGGGGATAACTATATAAAGACAATGAGTAATCTGGAAGAGGTAATCTCCCGTGGAGCTAATGTGCTTGCAATAGGCTCAGACGATGATGAATCCCTAAAGGCTAAAGCTGATGCGGTAATTGCAATAAACAGTGAAGTTAAAGACATCATTGCACCATTGGTTTATATTGTGCCGTTGCAGCTGATAGCATATTATATCACGCTTGAGAAGGGCCACGACCCTGACAAGCCGAAAAACCTGGCGAAATGTGTGACTGTCGAATAATTTAATTTTATGGCTTAAATCTTATTTAAGCTATTAATATTTACTTTTTTTTAAATTAATCTGGTTTAAATTTCTGATTTGCCCATAAACATTATAGATTTTTGTCTTATTTGTTTTTAAAGCAATCAAGTATTTAAGGATAAGTTTTATTTAAATCTTTCAAAAATATTTTCAATTTGAATGGATTTAATCTTTTGATAGTAATTTCAATCAGTTTAACCTTTTTATAGCTATTATAAATATCTTTTGACTTATTTATTCAAAATTAAAACTATTTGAGCTTTTTTTCATAATCAAAAGCTTTTTATACCTTAAACTCTTAATACATAAATACGAACAAATGTTAAATGGAGTTAACGTTATGTTTAATAAAAAAATTTGTTTAATTATGATGACACTGGTATTCATGTTGTCTGTTTCTGCAGTTGCTGCAGCCGATTCAAACTCAACAGACGATGTTGTTGCCGGTGAAGTGGATGAAGAACCTCCATCGTGTGACGTGGGAGTCTTATCTGCTAATGAAGAAACTACCACTACGGCTGATGCTAACGGTTATTCATTATCTGCTAATGAACAAACCACGGATTCCACAGGCAATGCAAGCGATTCGCTATCTGCTAGTGAAGAGGCTTCAACTTCTGTTGTGAATCATGACTATTCATTATCCGGCAGTGATGTAAGTATGTATTATAAGGGCGGATCAAGTTATGTTGTGACCTTATATGATGGAAAGAATCCGGTTAGCGGTTCTGACATTAAGATAATATTGAATAAGGTTACTCATGTGCTGACCACTAATGGAAGTGGTAAGGTTTCACTTCCTATAGACCTAAGTCCGAACACTTATGAGGTATCTGCAAGTTTTGGAGGCATTTCCATAAAAAATAAGATTACGGTATTGCCTGTAATAACCGGAAAGGACATTACCAAAACTTATAGGAGTTCAACTCAATATACCGCAACCTTTGTGGATTCCAAGGGCAGCCCATTGAAAAATACTGACGTCAAGTTTATTTTGAATGGGAAAACCTATACCAAAAAGACAGATTCAAAAGGTGTGGCCAGTTTGGACATAGAATTGGCGGCTGGAAGTTATGTTGTCTATGCCGTTCATCCGAACGGATACAAGATTTCCAATAAGGTCGTCGTGAAACGTTCAGTCATAACATCCAACCTGAACAAGTATTACAAGAGCAGCAAAAAGTTCACTGCAACCTTTTACGGTACTGACGGCAAGGTTCTGGCCAAGAAAAAGGTCAAGTTTAAGATTGGCGGAAAGACCTATAAGGTAAAAACCAATAAAAAGGGAAAGGCCAGCTTAACTATCAACGCAAAGCCGGGCACCCACAAGATCACTACAATCAATACTGCTACAGGCGAAAGGGTGAAGAATACCATCAATGTTAAACCAACATTGCACGCTAAAAACATTATTGTATTTACAGACAAGAAGTATAAGTTCAAGGTGACTTTATACAGAGACGAAAAGCTGTCTGCAAATAACAAAGTTGTAGTTTATATAAAGGGTGCTAAAAAGACTGCCAAGACCAATTCAAAAGGTCTTGCAACTGTAAAGTTCAAGCTGGGCAAAGGAAAATATACCTTTAAGGCAGTTGATCCTTATACAGGATACTCCATAAAGAGGACTGTCACTGTTAAGTTGGCGTCCATAGATGCCCACAGTATTGCTGCTGTGGAAAATCAGGCTTCAGCCTTCTATGCTAAACTTTACGGACAGGACGGCAAGATTGCCGCAAATACCAAGATGAAAATCACAATTAACGGCGTCAGCCATAAGGTCAAGACTGACTCCAAAGGTGTTGCCCATGTGGACTTCAAGTTCCCTGTTGGAAAATACAAGGTTGTGTGCAAAGATTTGGATACCGGTTATTCTGTAACTTGTCAAATCACTGTTGCAAAAGAGAGAATGAAGGTATCTTATAACAAATATGGTGTTTCGGCTGATGGAAAAACAATATTAGCCATCGGTAGGCCGTCTGCACCTGGTGAAGAGTCAAAATACGGCTACACCTGGTATATGACTGAATTCGAAAGGACATGTCCATATTGCGGAAGCCATGACCTGTATTGGGATGTCTTCTGGGCTGGAAATGAGCATGATGAAGTGGGAATCTTCCCTGCTACCGGGCGCAGAGAACCGGGCAGTACTGAAGGAATGATTTTCTGCGATCACTGTGATGCTGATTTCTCAATATTCGGTCTGGAGCATATCTATTCAAATCCAAAGAAACTGACCGTTGTATACGGTCCTGTAAAGTCCTCGAAAGAGGCTGCATACTTGCTTAAAAGTGGAACTTATGAGCGATAATCATAAGTTCAATCTTTTACTTTTTTTAATCTTTTTTTCATTTCAAGAATTCTTTTTGTGGAATTGTTTTTTGAGTCCTGCTTTTCCGAGTAGGCATTTTCGACTTCAACGATATATTTTGCCTCATCGGAGGTTGTCGATGGAATATTCATTTTGGCCAGGTTTCTCTCAACGCGCCTTTTCAGTTTTTCGTCATCCATTTCCTGACCTAAAAATATCGGTGTCTTGACTGCGGATGAGATTCTGGTGTTGTGGCGGGCCTCATGCCTTTCCTCGGTTCTCGCATCCAGGATATATTCGCTTGAGCTGTTCAAATCAGGGTCCCTGAATGGGATCCCCACATCGGACAGCGCTATTCTTATCTCATCGTTTTTTGGAAGAGACCAGTCAAGCATCTCAGGATTTGGGCTTGCCAGAGTTCCACCCTGCATCCTTCCGAATATCGGTCCCAATCCTATGTAAAAGTCGGCTTCGATGAAGCCTGCCCTTATTGGTGCTGCGGAGGTGTAGGTTGCAACTATGCCGTCATCCTTGATTACGCGTCTGAACTGCTTGAAGAACTCGACTGAAAACAGTTCCGGAGCCATGTTCTGGCTGAACGGATCAAGAAATATTGCATCGTAAGTGTTGTCCTCAAGCCTCTGCACGGTTTGTCTGGCGTCTTCGATGAAGACATTGATGTCGATGTTTTCTGGAATTTCTGCTTTTTCTAAATGTAAAGTCGCATAATCCTGTGCTATCAGTTCGTCCTCAATGGCCCTTTTGGTGATGTCATGTTCCGGTATCGGTGAAGGCACCATAAGTCCGCAGGCAAGTGTGGCCTTTGATATCTCGACCATGTCGATTGTAAGGTTTGCCTTTGAATTTTTCATGAAATCAGCTATTGCCGCTGATGAATTGTATCCCAGTCCGGCGCATATGTCGAGAATGGCGATGTCTTCGTCGTAGTTGAATTTCATCGGCCTGATGAATTTCTCAAATGACTCACTTATTGCCCCGCTAGATGTATGTAGCGTTTCAACTTTATGGTTTATTTCTTTAGAGTTGATAGAATAAGATCCATCATCCGTTAAAACGAAGTAATTGTTATAAGTATCAAAAAAATTGAGCCTCCATTCATTATTTCGACTACTTTTTTCCTGGCGAAAAGTTTCATTCACCAATTCGAAAATATCATCATTTATTATTCTGGCGCTGTCTTCATAACTCATTTTATCAAGTAATATTTTGGTTACCTAAACCTTAAATATTTGGTTGTCTCAAGTCATCTCCACAAGGTTGTGATATTATGGCAAGTATTATAATTGCATTGGTATTGTCCTTTTTTGTAGCGGGCTTGGGAATTGCATATGAAGGCGATTTGGAATTGGGTGTCGGATTGATTCTGCTGTGGTCGATGCTGTGCCTGGTTAGCATATACTCTGTTGGTGCAGTTTCAATGGTTGCGGCAGTGATGGCATTGGTGCTTTGGGCATATGGAATGTTCAAAACATTTTTCATAAGTCCAGTAAATTAACCGATTTGTCCTGTTTGAGGTTTATTTTAGGTTTAATCATCTCAAATCGGTCGAATCTATTTTATTTTTTAAAATTTAGTTTTATAAATTGTCGTTTTTTAAAAATCAAAAAGAATCATTTATAAAGTGATTTTGCATAATTCAAAAATTGGTGCATAAGCAATCCATATCAAATCGCTTGAAATGCCCTAATCACATCGATCTCACTTAAATTATAATAATTTGATTGCTTTAACATGGGCATTTTAATGAAAGGGGTTCAATCATTGAGTTGTCATGCTTGTTTTGCCTTAAAAATTAAATTCAATTTTAAGCTTGAATTTCCCAATGAAAAGCCCTGTTTATGTTATTTTTGATTAATTGGGCTTAAATCGGGCTTATCTGTTTTCCTGAGTCTGAATTCATATGATTTTGGGCATAATTTGATTTATCAAAATTATATTATTTTTTGCCTATTTTTAAAAATACTCATTAATTTTCCTTTGTTTAGGCTTTAGGAATTTTTAAATGCTTTTTTAATTTCCATTCTTTTTTGATATTATAAACTATGAATTTGTAATATTTTCATTAAAATGGTATCATTTGGCAATATTTTATTTAAAACAGCTTCATTTAACCATATTTAATCTAATCGGGGCTTATATAATCATATTTGATATTGTTTACTTTCAACAAATGCCGTCGCAATCCATCTGATTTCAAGTCGATGGGACCGATTTGAGCCCGTTTAAGCCATTTAATTTTTTGCCTAAAAATGCTTATTTTTCCCAATATTCTTAAATTATTGCTTATTTTTAAATAAAAACATTTATATATTAGTTATTTCATAATAATAACTGTCAATCTCAAGTATTGCATTATTTTACCGAAATTTAAGGTAAAATTTTTTTACAATATTTTGGGGTTGTCACAAAAATATCGAAAATTGGACTTTGTACGAACAAAGGGCGGGGAAAGCCTGATGATTTATCGACAAGCATGCATTCATGATGATGATAAATCTTTGGATGGTGAAGAATAATAGATTTAAATTCACTTAAGATCTCCAAGGGATATGCCTATTGATTTTCAATTTCTCCAAATGGTAAATAAGCATGTAGACATTCCTTGTTTAAGCAATATTTCCTCAAAAATCAAATTTGTCTCATTTAATAGATAAAAAATCACGCCTAATTCAAACACTTGGTTAAAAAAAGGAATGAATCTATACCTATAACTCAGGATGTAAACATCCCGACATTTCAGTATCCTCAACAGGGATGTTTCAAACACTAATACACTCGAAATAAAAAAATCTATTATGATCCCAAAAAGACACGCCCTTAAAACAAAAAAAGAAGATGGTAAAGCAAAGCACATTTTTTGGGTTAAGTTCAGCTTAACCTTCCATTTTTCTTTTTTTCATTTTCGAATCAATTTTTCCAAGGAATTATTTTTTTACAGACCGAAGGCATTTTTAAGGTCTCCTATGAGCAAAATTTATATAATTTCTAATTTAAATCTTATTTTAACGAATTTTTTAAAGGTAAAGTAAATGTTTGAGATTAAGGCAAAAGATGGAAAAGGCCGTGTGGGCGTTTTGAAAACCAAACACGGCGATGTAAAGACTCCGGCACTGATGCCCGTCATTCATCCTCGAAAGCAGGCCCTGGATGTGGGAAAATACGGTGCGGATATCGTAATCACTAATGCTTATTTGATTTATAAGGATGAGGCGCTCAAGAAAAGGGCAGTTGATGAAGGTCTGCACAAGCTCATCAACTTCGACGGACCGATAATGACCGATTCAGGCTCATTTCAGCTGTCTGTCTATGGGGATGTTGAGATAACCAACAAGGAAGTCATAGAGTTCCAGGAGCTGATTAAAACTGATATCGGAACAAGCCTGGACATTCCGACTGCCCCATTTGTGGACCGTGAAAAGGCAGAGGATGATATGAAAATCACCCTTGAAAGGGCCCGTGAAGCGATAGAATACAAAAAGAAAGAGAATATGGAGATGCTTCTAAATTCGGTTGTTCAGGGATCGACATTCCTTGACTTGAGAAGGGAATGTGCAAGGGAGCTGTCAAAACTGGATGCCGATTTGTATCCTATCGGTGCGGTCGTTCCGCTGATGGAGTCATACCATTATAAGGATCTTGTCGATGTTGTGATGAACTCGATGAAGGAGCTCTCGGACACCGTTCCCCGCCACCTTATGGGTGCCGGACACCCTATGATATTTGCCCTGTGCGTCGCTATGGGCTGTGATTTGTTCGATTCGGCGGCTTATATATTATACGCCGAAGACGACAGGCTCCTGTCAACGAGAGGTACGTTCAAATTGGAGAATCTGCAGGAAATGCCGTGCTCATGTGAGGTGTGCACCAAATACACTCCGGATGATTTAAGGGCAATGTCTAAAGAGCAGAGACGTGATTTGATTGCACAGCACAACCTGCACGTCTCATTTGCAGAGCTGAGGCTCATCAGGCAGGCAATATATGACGGCAATCTGATGGAGCTTGTCGAGGAAAGGTGCCGTGCCCATCCAGCACTCCTTGAGGCCCAAAGGCAGCTAGGCAACTATACCAGTGATTTGGAAAAGTACGAGCCTAGAAGCAAGAAATCTGCATTCTTCTACACCGGCCCTGAATCCCTTTGCAGGCCGGAAGTCCTGAGGCACATGCAGAAGCTGCGCGAAATGCCCAAAAAGCGTGACTTGGTGATACTGCCTCCGACAAGAAAGCCGTACTCCAAGTTCATCTCAGGCAAGCTTGGCGAGTTCTATATCTATGGCGCCGAGCAGGAGATAGATTTGGACAACACAGATTTCATGGTTTTAGACATTCCATTCGGATTGGTGCCTCTTGAAATCGATGAGGTATATCCGCTGAGCCAGAACGACGCTCCGAAAACCCGTGACGTGGACAGCTTGGAATTCATAGAGGATTTCCTCAATGAGTTCGTTGAATACTACGAACAGGTCCTGATCCATTCAAGGGTGATAAAGGACCTTGAGATAGGATTGTATAACAAGTCTATATCATCAGATGAAATCAGATACAGAAAGGATGATGTCAAGAAGGTCAAGGCCATTGCAGACTACCAGTTCGGCAACGGTGCCGGCGAAGCCTTATTCACCGGCAACATCAACATAGAAAAGAGCAAAAAGACAGGAAAAATCAGGCATATCTACGACGGCAAGGTCATGCTTGTCAACATGAGGGCATCCGATTCCTATTTGATCTTGTCAAAAGAGGGTGCTAAAAGGCTCCACAATGCAATGCCGTATCCAAAAAACAGGGTCGTCGTCAATGAGGACTCAGAGCCATTTGCGCTTGACGGAAAAAGTGTGTTCTGCAAGTTCGTGGTCGAGTGCGATGACAACATTCGCGCCAACGATGAGGTCCTGATTGTCAATGAGCAGGACAAGCTTCTGGCCTATGGAAAGGCGCTTTTGGGGGCATGTGAGATAGAGCAGTTCAAGACAGGTCAGGCAATAAAGACACGTAAGGGCATGGGAAAGTGATATCATGAGTGAAAAGGATAAAGTAAATACTGGTCATCACATTGAAGACAAGGAACTAATCAAGAACGCAAGAAAGCCGGTCGGCGAGCTGGGCCATCAGATACTTGACAGGATGAACGAATCCCACGAGTCGATGGCGCAGTGGGGAGTGACCCATTTTGAAATCCAAGAGGATTCCAAGATTTTAGATATCGGCTGCGGTGGCGGAAGAAACATTGAAAGGTTTGCAGCGCAGATATTGGACAATGGAAGGGTTGTCGGAATCGACTACTCCGAGGTGAGCGTTGAAAAGTCCATCGAGCTTAACAAGGATGCAATCGAAAGGGGCATAGTCAATGTGCTTCAGGCATCGGTTTCAGACATGCCGTTTTATGACGAGACATTCGATATAGTTACAGGATTTGAAACAATCTATTTCTGGCCGGACTTCATCAATGACCTCAAGGAAGTCAACAGGGTCTTGAAAAAGGGAGGACTTGTGTTCTTCTGCAATGAGGCGGTCTACAGGGAAGGCGAAATGGAAAAATATGATGATCTGGTTGAACTTTTGGATATGAAAATATATTCCGAGGATGTCTTGAGGCAATCCCTTGAAAAGACGGGCTTCGATGATTTTAAGGCCTACATCAATGAGGAAAACGATTGGATTTGCATTACTGCAAGAAAAATCTAATTTTTTCCCATTTTTTCATGTTTCGGCGAAACCTTTATATATTATTAAAACATAAGTTTATTTGTTGTTAGTTTTTATGCGCCGTTAGTCCAGTCTGGTTAAGATACTAGCCTGCCACGTTAGTGACCCGGGTTCAAGTCCC
>CACWUH010000045.1 GCA_902764015.1 uncultured Methanobrevibacter sp.
AAACCAGAGTCCAAAACATCCTGAGCCAGATTTTGAGCCTTTTCAACATTCCTGTTCAGTATCGTCAATTCGTCTGCACCATACTTTGCAATGTAAAATGAGATTGCCCTTGAGGCCCCGCCGGCACCTGCAACCACAACCTTCCTGTTTTTGATTGGGCTGACCTCCTCGATTGCCTTTACGGCACCGATTCCATCGGTGTTGTATCCTTTCATGTCCTTGAAATCGATTGTGTTGACGGCTCCAATCAACCTCGCAACCTCATCAATCTCATCCAAATGTTTCATTACTTCGATTTTATGCGGAATCGTGACGTTGAATCCTTTAACATTTAATGATTTGGCTCCATCAATAGCCGATTCCAAATTTGAAGGGTCGACATCGAAAGCGACATAAGCATAGTCCATTCCCAAAGCCTTGAATGCGGCATTGTGCATCGGTGGCGAGAAGCTGTGCTCAACCGGATGGCCTATCAAACCTACAATATTTGTACTGCCTTTAATATTCATATAATATTTTATTGATTAACAAAGATTATATAACTTTGTATATACATAGTTAATTTATAATATATTACATACAAGGAGTGTAAAAATGGAATTTACAAGACCAAGAGGTACAAGAGACTTTTTATTTGAAGAGATGAGAGAAAGAAAGCAAGCAGAAAGTACCTTAAGAAAAGTATTTGAAAGTTACGGTTATCAGGAAATCAAAACACCTTTATTTGAAGAATTAAAGCTATTTACAACAAAATCCGGAGAAGAGATTGTAAACCAATTATACAATTTCAAGGACAAGTCAGACAGGGAACTGACTTTAAGACCCGAAATAACAGCTCCTGTAGCAAGGCTATACCTCAACGAGCTTGAAAAGACTGCCGTCAAGCCAATCAAGCTATATTACTATGGCAGCTGCTTCAGGTATGAAAGGCCTCAAAAGGGCAGGTTCAGACAGTTCTGGCAATTCGGCTGCGAACTCATCGGCGCCAAAACCCCACAGGGAGAGGCTGAAGTCATTGCACTGTGCTCAGATGCAATCCAATCACTGGGAATCACCACGGCAGACGTCAACATAAACCACCTTGGAATCATCAGGGGTCTCTTCAGCCACTTTGAAATCACACAGGAAACCCAAAGGGAAATCATGGTCGTCATCGACAAGGGAGACAAGGACCTTCTAATAGAATCCCTGAGTGGAGACGAGCCAGTAATCGACAATGACGAACTGAACCAGATACTTTTAAAGCTGATTGACCTTGTCGGAGACAAATCCATAATCGCAGAAGTTGAAAATCTGATAGCCCCATACGATGAGCCGAAAGAGGCTTTGGAAGAGCTGAAAGAATTGATTACACTTTTAGAAGCATTCAGTGTTGAAAACTATACATTGAACTTAGGCGTTGCAAGAGGACTCGATTATTATACAGGAATAGTGTTTGAAATCTATGTGCCGGAGCTCGGCGCCCAAAAGCAGATCTGCGGCGGAGGATCCTACTCACTTGTCAAGCTCTTTGGAGGCCAGGAAGTGGAATCTACCGGATTTGCATTAGGTTTCGACAGGCTGATGAATGCAATAGAAGAGCTTACCGACAAAGAGGAGCTGCCTTCACACCTTGACGTTTATGTGGCACCGATTTCAAAGGACGTCAGAACCAAAGCATTTGAGATAACACAACTTCTAAGACAGAACGGCTTCAAGACTGATGTGGACCTGAACGGCAAGAAATTCAAGAAGCTGATGAACTATGCAGATAAGATAAAAGTTGAAAGGATGGTCATCATCGGCGCCAACGACCTGGCGGAAGGAAAGGTTACCGTCAAGAACATGGTCAGCGGCGAGCAGGACCAGATTGACATTGATAACATTATAGATTACTTAAAAGAGGAATAGATATGGAAATAAACTTCAGACATGAAATCAACGGCGTCAAGGTAATAACGGCCATTGCGCAGGACGCAGAAACAAAAGAGATTTTGATGTTGGCTAACATGAACAAGGAGGCGCTTAAAAAAACAATCGAAACCGGAAAGGCCCATTACTGGAGCACCTCAAGAAACAAATTGTGGCTTAAGGGAGAATCATCAGGCCATTTCCAGGAAGTCAAGGAAATCCTTGTCGACTGTGACATGGATGCAATCATCCTGAAAATTTCACAGACCGGTGCGGCATGTCATGAAGGCTACCGCTCATGCTTCTTTAGAAAGCTGAACAGCCAGCACAAGATAGATATTGAAGATTTGAAGGAAGACGATTTGGAAATCGTGCTGGAAAGAATAATAAATCCGGAAGACGTGTATTAAAATGGAACGCATAATACCAGACACAAGCGCAGTCATCATAGGCGCAATTTCCGATATCGTGGAAAATCAGGATTTGGAATTTCCCGAAATCATCGTGCCCGAAGCTGTCGTTTGTGAACTAGAGCATCAGGCCAACGCCAAAAGGTCAGAAGGCTTTAAAGGCCTCAAAGAGCTTCAGAAACTGCAGGAGATGCAGGATGAAGAAAAGCTTGCAGTCACCTTCAAGGGCTCAAGGCCAAGCAATTATGACATCAGATACGCAAAGAGCGGAGAGATAGACAGCATCATAAGGGATCTTGCAAGAAGCGAGATGGGAATACTTGTCACAAACGACAAGGTGCAGGCCGAAGTTGCAAAGTCACAGGGAATCCCCGTTTACTTTTACGAGCAGGAGATTATAGAAAAGCCGCTTTCAATCGAAAAGTACTTTGACGACGAAACCATGTCGGTGCATCTCAAGGAAAACGTCGTTCCGATGGCCAAGAAGGGAACTCCCGGACACATCGATTTCGTCATACTGAATGAAAAGCGCTATACCTACAGGGAACTTAATGAAATCGCAGAAGAGATTCTTGACAAGGCAAAGAATGACCCCAAAACCTATCTGGAAGGAGATTTGGAAGGGTCATATGTTGTGCAGTCAAGAGAATACCGTATTTCAATAGCATATCCTCCGTTTTCAGAGGCTTTGGAAATTACTGCAGTAAGGCCTGTTGCAAACATCGATTTAAACGAATACCATTTATCTGAAAAACTGATGGAAAGGATAAGGACAAATGCAGAAGGAATTCTGATATCAGGTTCGCCTGGAGCCGGAAAATCAACGTTCGTGCAGGCAATCGGAAAATACTACTCATCAAAGCTGAACAAGGTCGTCAAGACAATGGAATCCCCAAGGGACCTACAGCTGCCGGATGAGATTACCCAATATGCTCCTCTGGAAGGAAGCATGGAAAACACAGCCGACGTATTGCTCCTTGTAAGGCCTGACTATACCATTTACGATGAATTGAGAAAGAACACCGACTTCAGCATCTTTGCCGACATGAGGCTTGCAGGGGTCGGAATGATTGGTGTTGTTCATGCAACGCGCCCGATAGATGCAATACAGAGAATTGCCTCAAGGGTGGAGCTTGGAGTGATTCCATCGATTGTCGATACAAGCATCTACATTGAAAACGGAAAGGTCACAAGCGTGTATGAGACAAAAATGACCGTCAAGGTTCCGACAGGAATGAAGGAAGCTGATCTTGCAAGACCAGTCATTGAAGTGAGGGATTTCGAAAGCGGCGAGCTTAAAAATGAAATCTACACCTATGGTGAGCAGACAATCGTGATGGACATCAACCTGGTGAACGGAAGCTCATCAGAAGCCAGCCACAAATCCTCAGTTGACAAGATTGCAGAACAGGAAATCCTAAGAAAGGTCAAAAAGCTTGTTCCAAAAAGAGCTAAGGTTGACGTGGAGGTAATATCCCCTGAAAGGGCAAACATCTATATCCCTGAAGAGTATGTTCCAAAAATCATCGGCAAAAACGGGAAAAGGATTGCCGAAATTGAGGAAAGCATTGGAATAAGCTTGGGAGTTGAGGTAATTGAGTCAAAACCTATCAAAAATGCTCCTTTTGAAGTGGATATCACTCATACAAAAAAACAGCTCATTTTAGAACTCGGCAAGGAAAACGGCCGTAAAAACTTTGACATTCGAATAGATGACGAATACCTGCTGACCGCAACAACCTCCAAAAAGGGAGAAATAAAAATCAAAAGAGGAATAGAACTATCCGATTTCATCATTGAAGCGATTGAAATGGGATATAAAATTACTGCCGTTCAGAAGATGTGATATCATGAAAATCGGAGCATCCACACTAGCGGGAATTGAAGACAAATTAGAAAGGGCATTGGAATTTATCGAATCATTGGGCATCGAATATGCTGAAATCGTCCATCAGTACCCCCATGACAATGCCGATGCCGAAATATTGGAAAGCTTTAACCTGAAATATTCAATCCATGCTCCGTTCATGGACGTCAACATTGCGGCGCTTCAGGAAAAAAGCAGACTGAACTCAATTGAACAAATCAAGGAATCAATTGATTTTGCCAATGAGATTAATGCTGAGGCAGTAGTTGTCCATCCCGGACTTGCTTCATTTTTGGCAAACAAATACTTTTCGGATACCGTCTATGAATTTGCAAATGAATCAATTAAGCAAATCGGAGATTATGGGCGTGATCTGGGAGTCCTGACAACCATCGAAAACATGCCCGCATTTGACGGCATGCTCTACCAGAACATGAACGATTTGGACGAGCTGCTTGTTTCGCTGGACATGTCCATGACACTTGACATCGGCCATGCCAATCATGTGGGCTACTCTCCAGACGAGATGATTTTTGATTCAATTAAACACATACATATGCACGATAATTTTGGTGATGATGATGCACACCTATCATTTGGTGAAGGCTCCATTGATTTAAAAGGCATAACCAATAGATTGCAACAAAAAAATTATGATGGCATCTACATCATCGAAGTAAATGATATGGATTCTATCAAAAAAAGTTATGAGTACATGAAAAGGAACTTCTAGAGAAGTTTCTTTTCCTTTATTTCCTTTTCAAAATAAAGGTATTTTGAATCTATTACCTTTCTGATGTCCTTGGCTGTCTTTTTGCCGATGCCTTCAACTTCCTGAAGCTCATTTTCAGAAGCATTGAACACCTTTGAGACGGTTCCAAAGTGCTTCAACAGGTTTTTAGCATGGACGGGTCCGATATTAGGCAGGGACTCTACAATGAACAACTGCTGTTCAAGCAAACTGACTGGTTTTTTATCTGTTCTAATTTGAATTGATGTTTTTTCACCATTTTGCTCACGTATTGCAATTCTTTTTATCATTGCAGCAGTATCCTGAGCATTCCTGGTCGGCAATATGCTTATTCCGAAATCAATTGCAATCGATGCCATCGTTCCCCTTATTGCATTAGGATTGATGAAACCTGTGTACAAATCATCACCCTCAAGAATCAGAATCGGATGCTTGAACTCTTCAGACAGTTCCTTGGCCTGCTTGAATAACCTCTTATCAATGATTGAGTCAACAAAGTCCTTTGCCGTCTTTCTCTCGATGGCAACCTCATCGCTTACCTGATAATCGGCAACCGCCATGGACTGAACCTTGACATCGATTTCCATCTCGGTCAGATGCCTGATTACCTTCGAATTGCCTTCGCGCGAGTCCGCATAAACGATTGGAAAATTGTTTTCCTCCTTGGACTTTTCAACAACTTTAATGTTCTTTTGGTTCTCCATTCTCTCGAGTGCTGAGGCATTCAGCTCCTCCAAAACCACAGGGTCAATCAGCTGGTTTTTCATATGGTCCTCTTTTCTTAGGCTTGACCAATAGTAAGCCTCATCACGGGTCCCTTCAGTGATTAGAACCTTAACACGGCCGGTCCTTTTACGGCCGGTCCTGCCACGCCTTTGAATCATCCTGACCTCAGACGGCACTGGCTCATACAAGACCACCAAATCGACTGCAGGAATGTCGATTCCCTCTTCGGCCACACTAGTTGACAGCAATACATCATATTCACCCATCCTGAACGATTTGATAATGGCCTTCTGCTGCTTTTGGGTAAGGCCCTTTTCGCCATCCTTTGATGCCTGGCCAAAGAATTTTGCCGATTTGATTCCTTCCTTTTCAAGCTTTTGATGAATCATCTCCAAGGTATCTCGATATTGTGTAAAAACTATGACTTTTGAAGCAGATTCATCGCTTTTATCGTCAAATCGTGAAGACTTGAGCTTAGTCTGGCCATCATCCCCCAATTCCTGTTTCAGAATTTTGGTTATTTCACGCAGTTTCGGATGTTCCCAGCCATGCTTTTCGGCCTGCTTTGCCAATTTGACAGCACGCCCGAAATTATCATCCTGCATCAATGACTTGGATGCCTTGGTCTGCTTTTTTCTCAGCCTTCCAACATACCTGTTGAATGTCTGAACACCCTGAGTCTCAATCAGCTCCTGAGCATGCTGAACATTGATGACTGCAGTCAGAATGGAAATTGCCCGGAAGAGTTCCTTATCCGGATTTGCCGAACGGGCGATTTCGCCTTGAACTCTGCCCCTTGCCTTGAGTATATCTACCTTATTGACGGCAACCGTCTTGATGATGCCCATATTTTTCAAGGCCTTGAGCCTTACCTTCAAAGCCTTGTCAACGCATTCCTTGATTTTTGCAAGCTCAGAGCTCATCTTGACCTTGACCCAATCGATGCCGACCGGATTAAAATATGGCTTAACGTCAGCATCATCCTCCGTCTTGACAACGATGTTCTGGATATATAGGTTTTCACAGACTTCCTTGATTTTATATTTGTCGGAACCAGGAGAAGCGGTGAGTCCCAAAATAAGGTTGTAATTGGATTCCTGGACATATCTTGATGCCAGGTATACATAGGAATAGGATCCGACACCGTGATGGCATTCGTCGAAAACTATCAATGAAACGTTGCTCAAATCATATCTTCCGTTCAGCAGGTCTGATTCGACTGTCTGAGGAGTTGCCGATATGATTCTTGACTCTTCCCATCTCTTGACTCTCTCATCGGTTTTGACGGCGCCGGTGATTGAGCTGCATGGCAGGGTGATGAATTCCTTGAAGCTTTCCTCGTGCTGAATTGCCAATGGCTTGGATGGTGCAAGGATGAGCACCTTTGAGTTTTTGACCTTGTTCAGTCTGTCTGCAGCTACAAGAATCGCTACGATTGTCTTACCTAGTGCCGTAGGAGCGACAACCATAGTATTTCCTTTCTTCAGGACATCTCCTGCAAGAATCTGCTGATACAACCTTGATTCGATTGCATCCTTTTTGAGCAATGGATGATTAATGTAGCTTGCCATAGTATCATATTAATGAAAAGTATTATTAAAAGGTTAAGAGAGAGCATTTGAAAAGTAATAAAAATAATGAATGAAAATTACAATTCAAAAACAATGGATTTGAATTTGGTGGCGGCCTCTCCGATTGCTATTACCATTTCACAATCCAGGTTCAGCGCCTTTCTCAAGCCATCACGAACCTCCTCTTCAGAAGCCCCTAATGTGCCTGTCTTTTCAAAGTCATCGACGTGGTTTAAAAATATTCTGTCGTTCAATTTAGGATTATCCCTTAATTTTTCAAGCGCAATCTTTTGTGAAGCCCTAGATGCAGGTACGATGAATTTAGAGAATTTCAAGACGCTGTTGAATATGTCAATGTCACCGACATAACCTGATTCGGAAGATACTGTTATTACTGTCGTGAAGTCTCCGAAAAGTTTTTTAAATTCCTTCAATACGGTCTCAACGCCTGCAGGGTTGTGTGCATAATCGACAAAAATGTCCTTGCCTTTAACCTTGCCCACCTCTTCCATCCTTCCGCTTACGCCGGTGAAGCTGGCGATTGTAGGCAATATCTTTTCATAAGGCAGGTCTAAAAATTCATGAGCAGCAATGATGACACCAGTGAGATTGTAAACGTTGTGAAGCCCATCCACACCCATCTTAACTGTTATTTTCTCAGTTGGAGTGTGCAGGTCAAATGTCCTGTTTGCCAAATCCACATTTGTTGCAATATAGTCAACCTGAGGGGTTGTCACACCGCACTGGCAGAAGTAGTATCCGCAGCCTGAAATTATTTCCTTTACTGCCACTTCTCGTCCGCAGACGCATTCCTTCATGCCTATGGAATCCGGAAGCTCATCAACGCCGAATGTTATCACTTCACCCTTGAAGTCAAGTTCACGAAGCAATCCCACGATTGTCGGGTCCTGTCCGTTGACTATTAGCTGTCCTATTCCCAGCTCCTTTATGAACTCGCCTTTGACATTTGCATAATCCATGAAGCTTCCAAGGTCATTCAAATGGTCCGGGGTGATGTTTGTAATCAAACCGTTGGCCATTCCAGTGTGTTTGACTATTCTTTCAACCGTTCCGGGAACCCCAAAGGTTCCAACCTCCAATATTCCAACATCTCCGTTGAGCCTTGACTGAAGGATCGGAATGAATTCAGCATTTCCCTGCATTCCCTCAAGGTCATGCTCGCATGGCTTTATCCCGTTGTCATATGCAATCAATTTTAATAAGGTTGTTGAAGTTGTCTTGCCGTTGGTGCCCGTTATTCCGAATATAGGCTTTTCAGGCTTGATCATGTCAATCACTTCTTCCAGGCTCAGAATAGGCTTTTCACAATTCTTAATTATATCGGCATCCGGCGATAGGCTTAAAGGTGGAATTATGTAGTCTGCCTTTTTAAAGAACGTGTCTGGAGTGTTTCCATAAAAGACTTCAATGTCATAGCCTTCCAGGGATTTTGCAAATCTGCAATCCTTTTTGAAAGACATGTCTGTTCCAACAACATCGTAGCCTCTTTGCTTAAGCACTCTCGCTATTAGATTGCCGTTTGCTCCGCAAACCCCAATGACACCAAAAGTCGTATTCTTATTCATATTTTCTGCTCCCGTCCTTGAGTCCTTTCATAATCTTATTTAGAATGTTAACCCTGTCAAATGATATGAGCGGTCCCATGTGCAGTATGATATCGCCCGGCTCGGAGTATTTGAATGACAGCTCTGCAGCCTCCTCAAGCGTATCTGTTGCGACCTTAATCATCTTTTCATTGGTTATAGCATCCAAAATCTCATAGGCAATGTGGATTTCGGTTTTCTGGATTGATTCATCAAATCCGCTTGCAAGAACCGCCTTTATATTATCGTATTCATCGAGAATTCGGCCGACCTCGGCCTTGTCCCTCACCCATGATGTGTCGAAGTGGTCCAAAAACACCACAAGGCTTTCCCCATCGAAATAGTCGAGGGTGGCCCTTATGCCGTCCGGAAGGAATGCAGCATCTATGATTACCTGCCTTCCATTATAATCCCCATAATCTTCCATGTGTGCTGAAAGGCCCTTGAATGTTGACAGTGCCTTGATGATATCCTTTTCGCTAATTCCATACTTTATTCCAACAGCAGCCGCTCCGACAGCATTTTCAAAGAAGTAGCTCATCATGTTGAATGGAGTCGTGAATTCACCGCCGCCATATGTGACAGTCAGTGACTTGTCGCCCATTGTTCCCTTGAAATCGACATCCTCATCCATCGTGTAGAAAATTGCATCATCCCTAATCAGATCCGTTTCGCTTCTGCATTCATTGTTGGCTATCAATGTTTCGCTTATGTCCTGAATTATCAGCTTGCGCAGAAGATACTTCTCATAGGACCCGCCGAATTCATTTAGGTGCTCCTTGGTGAGGTAGGACAGAACACCTATCTTGATGTTCAGCTTGTTCAAAAGGCCCAATGTACCATGAGGAAGTTCAAAAACTGCTATGTCACAATTCTGGGCCTTGCCTGTGATGATGCCGTCAATTATTGTCTCAGAAACAAGGTTGTTAGCCAGAGAGGAGCATGACCATACGTTATAGCCTGCCGCCTTGAATACGCTTGTGATGAGCATTGTTGTTGTGGTCTTACCCATGGAACCGGTGATTCCAACTACATCCACCGGAACCAGTTCATTTACCATCTCGGAGAAATCCTCATTGGTCAAAACCTTAACGTCACTTTCTGCAATCAGCTTTGCAATCGGAGCATCCTCCGGCAGTGTAGGAGGCATATAAACCGCTTCAATTCCATCCAATGTAGGTTCAGGGTTTTTCAAATCCAATATTATCCCTTCACCTTCCATCTTATGCAGCCATGTCTGATAGATAGGCTTGAACTCTGACATTTCCTTCAAATCGGTAATAATGACCTTATGTCCCAAATGATTAAGCAGCCTTGCAACAGGCCTGCTAGCATTTCCGGCACCAACAACTAAATAATTCATAACCAGTCTTCCTCACAATTTCTAGTAATAATTTATTTATGTTATTTAATTTAATATTTTGGAATTTGCTTTTAAAAAAATAAGTATGTCTAAATTGAAATTAAATAATGAAAGTTTTGAAAAAAAGAATTAAAAAGTAAAAGAGCATTTGAAAATCAATGCTCATTTGAATTGAATAAGATTTTCCACATCATCATAAACAACGTCAAGTCCGCACATTGACGGGACATAGTTTGCCGCCTTTGCGGAATTCACACCGATTACCTCAAAGCCCATGTCCTCGATTGGAGCTACGACCATGCATGTGTCACATACGACATTTCCGCCTGCAGATTCTATGATTTGAGTGTATCCCATCCTGTCGGCCGTTGCCTTTACGCTGACTGATGTGCAAATCCATAATTTATTTTTAATGGTTTTTCCTTGAACAACAGCTGCAACTTCCTTGATTTCCTCAAGTGATGCATGAGGACAACCCAGACAAACCAAATCAATTTCCTTGTCAGTTGTTGTCAAGCTTTCACGGGTTTCAGCAATCTCTTTTTCGGAAATGAACATGATGTCCTCGACATCGGCCTCTCCCGCCAGTTCATATTCGGGAGTGACGTTTTCCATGTGGTAAAGCGCTACTGAACCTGATGATGCAAGAGCCGCACCCAAGGTCTTCAGGTTATTGTTATCTGGAGTGTTCTGCAGCTTGAAGTATGGAACTCCCCCACCGACGACCTTGCCGATGATATAGCCCAAAGCGCCGAAATCAGCACCATTCAACTCGGTTGTGACATTGACAACAAGATTGGCCTTTCTGTTTTCGTCCAGATGAAATCCATATAAAGGAGTCTTTCCGACAATGGCTGCCGCAAGCGCAGCAGGTCCCCCTTCACGGTTTGTGCGGGCACCAATCACTGAGTTGACATAGGCCACTGCAGATGATTCGGACCATGATACGTGGTCCCTGAATCTCGGAACGTTGCCGACCAAATATGGAGTGCATGTGCATGTCTTTGAGATTCCCAAATCGGCATATGCGTCAACAATCTCATTCTGCTTTATCGCAAAGTCCCTTGGAAAGCCAAGCTCCTCCCAGTTGTCCAGGTCAGTTCCCGGAGGGTTGAGTGAAGCGTTGATTGTAGCCTTTCCGCTTCCGTCACGGGCCAAATCCTGCAGGTATTCCAACCCTGCATCGCCTATTGTCTTGTAGGAAACGCCTGATACCTGGGCGGAAGTGATGTCAACCAATCCGGAAGCACCGTAAATGTCGCCTAATGCAACTAGAATGTCCATGCTTTTGCGGATGGTTTCTCCGTATTCGCCGTCACACATTTCCTGTTCTTCTTTTGTTAGAAACATATTAATCATTATCCAATTGGTATTCGACCATTTCATCCACGAGGTGCAGGAAATGCTCCTTTGCCTCATATGGTATCATTGCACCGGCTGCAATATCATGTCCTCCGCCGGTTCCCATGAAGTTGCTTGATGAATCCTTGAGAGCCTGGCCCAGATTGACTCCGCGCGCAACCATTTCGCGTGTTGTGCGCCCTGATATCTTAATATCCCTGTGAAGCCTTGACATTCCGATGACAGGCTTTGAGTCATCCAAAAGCTTAACTGACAGGCCGATACTTGCAATCGTGCCCATCACTGATTTCAACACCTTGTCTTCCGAATACAGGTATTGGATGGTGTTCATCTGTTTGGCACCGTTCTTCTTGATCCATTCAAGTCCCTTGACAATCTGGTCCCTGTATTGGCGCTGAAGCCTTTGTGCCGCATCAAGCGCAGGTCCCCTCTCACCAAGAGCTATGCTCAAACCGAGCCCAGACTTTTTGTTTTTGCCGCAGGCGTCGAGAATATAGGAATACTCCTCCAAATCGCGAAGCAATGGTGTCTCCTTGGCAACCGTGTAGCAGTCGCCGAAGATTTCAGGATTGACACTGACCAAAGCATCCTTCAAAAGGTCCTTTTCCTCATCCTCAAGGTCGGTGAACTTGATGCCGTAGGACAGATTCATCTTTTCGAGAAATTCCTGGGAGCCTTCAAGGTCTCCGCTGATTCCCGGCAGAGGCGGTGAAAAGGTGTATGCGAGCGATTTGAAGATAGGCTCTGTTGCCTTCGAAACAATCTTCAATCCCTCATGGATTTCAACAACACCGCTTTCCTGTGCATCATTCAATATCTCTTTGTTCATGCCCGTAAATCCGTTTTGACCCTGCATGTCGCCGAATGCACCTATGAGTGCAAAATAGGCCAAATGCTTTTTGTCAAGGCCACGGACAGTAAGATAGGCTGAACCTGCACCGCACAAATCACGACTACCGTCGATTCCAAAGAGATGCGGATTCAAGTGGATTACATTGCTTTCAGCTTCAGTATTGTCCACCTGATGGTGATCTGCAACTATAACGTCATGCTTATAGGTGTTGAATTGCCTGATGAATGGACTTCCCATATCGGAAAAGATGAACAGGTCATACTTTTCGCTTCTGAGCTGATTCACGTTTTCCACTTTCAGGCGGGGAAGGATTGTCGTGTGAAACTGTACATCCTCTTCAGCCAAAGCATTCGCTATAACCGCTGCGGCAGATATGCCGTCAGCATCGTTATGAGAAATTATTCTGATAACGCTGTCATTTTCAATATGCTCCTTAAGCATATTGGTGGCTTCGCCAGCTCTATTTAACAAGGAGTGCTGCTTCTCTTGGATTATATCTCCAACCTTCTGGCAATGCACCTTCACTTACATAGTAAGATGCTAACTTTCTGATTCTTGCTTCAATGATGGTCAAACCTCTTTTGGAGTGTAAATCCTTAGGATTTTCTTCAAGGTGGTCCCTGATGTTGACAGCTCTTTTGATTAAGTTCAATAAGTCTTCAGGGTAGTCGCCAGCCTGACCGTTTCTTTTTAAAATTTGAGTGATTCTTTCACCGGTTACATCCTTTACTGATGGGATTCCGTATTGATCCCTTAGGATAATACCGATTTCGGAAGTGCTTTTACCTTCCCTGTTGAATTTCAAAATCATCTCTTCAATTTCTTCATCACTATAAGTTACCCATTCTGGTCTTGCCATAATATAAACCTCTTTAAATTTTTTAAATCTTAAATAAGCCCAA
>CACWUH010000046.1 GCA_902764015.1 uncultured Methanobrevibacter sp.
AAATAAACACAAAAAAATAAATAAAAAAGATAGTACACCCAATAGTGCAATTCATCCACAACTTGCAGAAGTTGTGGTATTCTTGCATTTTAAAGATAAAAAAATTTAATAATTAAATTGTTCAGAATATAAAAAAATAAATACATCCAACCAAACATCAACCGACAAAAAAATGAACACCCAACAAAATTGCAAGCAAGATAACATTCAAAACAGTAAACACTATCAGGTATTTGACTTTGAACTCCCCATGTTCACGGACAAGAATCTTATATGAAATGAGATTGGCCATGGATGCAATGAGAGTTCCAAACCCTCCAATATTGATTCCGATGATGATTGCCTCATAATTGCTGCTGAAACCGCTCAAAAGCATTGCCGCCGGAACATTGGAAATTACCTGCGATGCGGCAACTCCCCACAACACCTCATTGCCGGCGATTGATTTGGTGAAAAGCACATTGAAAAACGGAATGTTTTCAAGATTGCCAATTAGAATAAAAAGAGCTATGAACGTCAAAAGCAGATAGTAATCGACGCCCGTGAAGACCCTCTTAAGGAAATTATCGCGATTGACTTCGACTCTGCCCAATTTTGGCAATGTAATTTCTTCTTTAGAAATGAACAGTGACAACACCACCAAAAACACGGCAGAAACAATAACATAAGGCAGAAGCAGAAGGAAAAATGACGCAAAGGGAATTTTAGATACCGTATACATCACAATATTGTGCGGTGCGCCAATCGGAAGCACCATGCACCCGACATTGGCGGCAATGGTCTGCATGGAAACAGTAAATATCGCCAAATCAATCCTTTCGACCTTTCTTAAAGCCAATATGGCAAACGGCACGAATATTATAAGTGAAACATCATTGGTTATGAATATGGAACTGAAAAAGCATGTGAAGACCAGAAAGAGGACTAGCCCTCTCGTGTTTTTGACCTTGACCAGCAGTTTTCGAACCAGAATCTCAAAAACTGAGAGATTCTTTAAGATTTCGACAATCAGCATGATTGCAAAAAGCAATATTATAGTATCCCAATTTATGTAATTTAAATAGTCTAGGCTTGGCCTTACAAAAAAGCAGGAAATAATTGCCAGAATCAGGGATATTGAAAATATTATTTCCCTTTTGAAAAAGTCAGAAAATCTACCCATTTTATCCAAAATAATTAGTCTGCATCCTCATCCATGGTTTCCAGAAGAAAGCTTACAGGCCTGAAACCATCATTACAGGATATCATGGCTGATTTTTCATTCTTCATCCAGCCACCGTAAAAGTCGCTTGCACCATTGGCAAGAGCCAAGACAAATGGCGAAAGGCTTTCCCATGCACTGTCACAGAAATCGTCAGGCCTCTGCCAGCCGTTTGCAATGAACACCTGGCCTTCGCAAACATCGCATTCATGCTCCAGCGGATTTTCATATTCCTCAATCAAATCGTCATGCCTTACCTTTCTCATGACTGTAATCTTAACTTTCTTCACAATAACGCCTCCAAATCACTTTTTTCATATCTGTTGTGTCCTTTAAGAGATTTCTTATGCTTCCAGCATTTTATAGCATCATCAAGGGATTTATCATCATTATCCTCAAAGAAATCCCTGATATACTGGTTATATTGGAATTGCCTTCCTATTTCGCTTTTCCCACCTGAATTTTGAATCTCATAGTACGCATCGATTGCATCGCGATAGGTCCTGTCAGGATTTTCCTTCAACCACCTCTGGAATTTCACCTTGAACTTGAAGCCCTTGCCTATGTGGCTTTCAAAAAATTCCCTTTTGTCTTCGCTGCATCTGAAGTTTTCTCCCAATCTGGAATCCAAGGATATTTCCGTTGACGTTTCAGAAGAATATTTTCTCGTGGAAGCCTCTTTCAACTCCTCTCCAGTGGACAAATAATGTACAATCCTTCTTTCCAGATCCTGCTTGCTTCCACTGACTTTCAGACCTTCGGACCTGCAGAAGTCCTTAAGCTCCTCCTTTAAAAAATAATACTCACAAAACTCTTTCGGATTCAGGTCTCGAGTTAGTTCAGGCATGGAAATCCTTAAAAAAAATAAATTCGAGGAAATTATCCTCTTGTAACTATGCTTATGATGTCTCCGTCCTTGAGCTCATAGTCGCTTGCAACGCGCATTTTGGACCTTGCATCAACGGCATGCATGAACTTGTCCCCAATATCTGTGTGGACGATATAGGCCAGTTCCTTAGGAGTTGAGCCCTTAGGAACCAGAAATCCGTCCGGAAGGACATTGCCCTTCTGGTCAGTGTATTTGTTCTCATCCTGAACCGGATAGACGACAATCCTGTCAAGCAGTTCGAATACCGCATAATTCAAGGCATCCTGAACACCTGTGCTTCCATATACATCCAGTATGCTGGATTGAATGTAATCCAATCCCTTGCGCTGAGCATCAGAGAGTTCCTCAGGCTTCAAGATTTCAAAATGGTCATCGCCAGACATATAGCTGATAAGCCCACTTTCGGCCGCCTTAACAAGTGCCAATTCTGAACCTGCTGAAGTTGGAATCACATTCGGATACTTTTCCTTGATTCTTTTAATGTTTTCAGCAGATGTAGGCAGGTCGGCCTTGTTTGCAATAATCATCATCGGCTTTGCAATGTGGAGAATATTCCGCGTAAGCTCAATCAGGTCTTCCTCTTCCCATTTGTTGTAGTCCGGCTCAACTGTCCTTTTGGCTTCGATGATGTCCTCGATGGCTATGCCTGTACCGGACAACTGATCAAACAAGACTTTTGAAATGTCAAGGTGTTCGGCGCCCACCTTTCGGATAAGCCTGACCCAGTTTTTAGACAGTATTCCATACATCCACATCACAATCTCGTTTTCGAGAAATTCCAAATCGTCAAGAGGATCATGGCTTCCCGGGTCAACAGGGTTTCCTTCAAGGTCTGTTGAGCCTGAAGCGTCAATTACATTTATGAACACTTTGGCCTGCATCAGTTCATCCAAAAACTTGTTACCTAATCCTTTTCCTTCGTGGGCTCCGGGAACGAGTCCCGCAACGTCAATCATTTCAATCGGCAAGAGCCTTTTTCCATCGATGCATATGGAATTGTGGGGATTGCATGTAACTCCCAATTCCCTGCACGGACAGTCCTTAATAACATGGGCAACCGCCTTGTTTGCATCTATGGTTGTGAACGGATAGTTGGCCATTTCCACTCCCGATGCGGTTGCTGAATTGAAAAAGGATGATTTTCCTACATTCGGTTTTCCACAAACTGCAATTTGAAGCATAATAATCACTTAATATTCTATGTTTTTAAAAATATAAATAGTTTCAGAAATTAATTAATAATTAATGAAAGATGAAGATATCGAAAGGCCACCGGCAATGAAAGTTCGCCAAGGAATCCAGGATGCCATGACGTATTCTCTTCCAGACAAGAAGTTCAACCCAAAAAACATTGACCTGGTCGAAATCGACATTGGACTTAACAATCTCGGTTGGAACTTTAATAATTTAAGGATTTTGAACCTGACAGACATACATCTGGGCCAATGGATAAATCCGGAATACCTTGAGGAACTTGTTGATTATGTAAATACGCTGAATGTGGATTTAATCACGCTGACCGGTGACTACTTTTCATACAACCTTGAAGACTATGACAAGTCATTGGAAAAATCATTGAAGAAACTGGAAGCGCCCTATGGAAAATTCGGAGTTTTGGGAAATCATGACCACTGGATGAGTGCGGAAAAAATCAGGACCATCTTCAAATCAGCAGACATTGTCGATTTGAGCAACGATGTGCACACACTTCAAATGGGAGAGGATTACCTGAATCTTTGCGGAGTTGATTCCTCCACTGTCTGTGCCGACAATATCGATGAGGTAATTGCCAAAATGAGGCAAGACACTCCAAGCATTCTGCTTGCCCATGAGCCTGACTTTGCCAAGGAATCCTCGCAAACGAAGAAATTTGACCTCCAGATTTCAGGCCATTCTCATGGAGGGCAATTCATTATTCCGGCTGTTGAAACGACACCATTCAGGGGGCCGAACTCTACAAAATATCCGGTGGGACTATATAAAGTTGGAGAGATGACTCAATACACCAGCAAAGGCCTTGGAACAAATTCCTTCAGAATAAGAATAAACTGCAAACCTGAAATAACAATAATTACCTTGAAGACCACCAAAAGACGAAAAATCAAGATAGAATGATTAAAAACAGATTGATTTCATCCCTAAGCACAATAATAACAACATTACTGTTTGTAATGGGGGATCTTGCTGCAATATATCTTGTAGACTATATCAGCGCCGATTTTAGCATCGGGCCATGGTACAATGCAATCCTTATCGTCATTGCCGTTGCAGTCGCAAATGCCCTTTTATGGCCCATATTCAGACGATTTTTAATGAAAATCATCATATTCACCTTTGGGATAGGTTCGCTGTTCATAAACTCAATAATATTCTATATTGCATCATACTTCATTCCAGGGGTTTCTGTGGGAATCTATGGAATCCTGCAGGTTCCAATCATGATGGCGATAGCCACGACATTCGTCACAAACATCACCAACACAAACTACTATGACAGCTACATCAAAAACATCCTGAACTATGCAGTCAAGCAGAAAAGCCCATATAAAAAGAGATACCCCGGACTTATAATGCTTGAAATAGACGGCCTTTCGATAAACACCCTGAAAAAGGCCATTGACAAGGGCATGATGCCGAATGTCAAAAAATGGTTGGATGATGAAACACATAGGCTAAAAGAATGGGAAACCGACCTGTCCTCACAGACAGGAGCAAGCCAGGCAGGAATACTGCATGGAAACAACACCGATATTGTGGCCTACAGATGGGTTGAAAAGGAAAACGACAACAAGCTCATCGTTTCCGGAAAGCTGAGCGATGCCCCTGAACTCGAAGAGAAAATCAGCAATGGTGAAGGTCTGCTTGTAAATGGAATCAGCATTGCAAACATGTTTTCGGGAGACAGCAAGATTCCGACATTGACCTCATCCAAACTCAACGGCCTGGCAAACATGTACAGCAAAACGCTGAATGCCGTCTTTTTGGATGCTTACAACTTCCAGAGACTTTTCATATTGTTCCTATGGGACATAATTCTTGAATTAAAATCACAGCTGATTCATGCCCTGAAGAACATACGGCCACGGCTCAGAAGAAACATCGTGTATGCGGCGGTCAGGGCCGGAGCTAACGTGGTGCTAAGGGAAGTCACCACCGATGTCCTGACAAGCGAGATACTGAAAGGCGATATCGACACCGCCTATGCGACATATATGGGCTATGATGAAATAGCTCACCACTCAGGCGTTGAGGACAATGACGTGTGGAACGCACTTAAAAAGATTGACTTTCAGTTCACAAAGCTTGCCTCAGCAATAGAAATGAGCGACAGGGACTATAAGCTTGTTGTCCTGTCTGACCATGGCCAATCAAAAGGAGCCACATTCAAGCAGAGGTATGGAATGACACTGGAAAGCTATGTTCGAAGACTGCTTCCAGACGATTTGATGATATTCAAAACCGAATACAACATTGACCACTTCAGGGATGCAATCATTCCTGAAAACAAACAGATAAAAAGCATGAAGGAGAAAATGGGCAATATCCGTGACGGACTGTTTGAGGAGTATGAGTCCCTGCAGAACATTAAAGAGGGACTGGAAAAAAGAAAGCCCCCACTGATTTTTGAAAATGAGCAGTACACCAGCTTAAGGAACAGATATAATAACAGTCTGGATTACATCAAAGGCCATGAAAGCTCAGCACAAAGCACCAAAAAGGCAAAGGATTCCGAACTGATTGTATTGGGTTCGGGCAATCTGGGACTGATTTATCTGACCCAATGGAATCAGCGCCTGACCTATGAGGAAATAGTGATGCTCTTTCCGGATTTGATTCCGGGCCTTGTCAAGCATCCTGGAATCGGATTCATCATGGTCAATTCAATAGAAAACGGAGGAATGGTAATCGGTGAAAACGGAATCTACTACTTGGATGATGATGAAATCGTGGGCGAAAATCCTCTCGAATGCTTCGGCAAAAATGCCCCAATGCATCTTAGAAGGGAAAATTCCTTCAACAACATGCCGGACATTCTTGTAAACAGCTTCTATGACAGCGAAAATGACGAGGTTTGTGCATTTGAGGAACTAATCGGATCGCATGGAGGATTAGGGGGAAATCAGACAAGACCTTTCATATTATATCCCTCCGAATGGAAAGATCCCGGAGAGCTGATGGGAGCGACTTCGGTTTACAGGTTCCTGAAAGAAGAAATAGAATATTTAAGAACATGAACTAAATTGAACTACCTCGACTTTGTAGAAGTCGAGGATTCTTACTTCACGGGCTGGTACTCTTCCATGAGAGTAGAATTACCGTGCTATCCCCCCTATCCCAGAGGTTCATTGTTTCATCGATTAAATCGATTAATCCTTGTTTTAGAATGTTTTTCCCTGCGTTGATGTCTCTGTCGTGTGTTTTTTGGCATTGTGGGCATTTCCATTGTGTTTGTTCTAGTTTTAGGTCTTTGTTGTAGTATCCGCAGTTGCTGCAGTTTTTGCTTGATGGGTACCATCTGCTGACTTGTCTGAATGTTTTTCCGTATATTCTGGCTTTGTATTTGAGCATTTCAACAAATTTTTTCCATCCGATTCTTTGCAACTTGCGGCTTGAATGAGGGTTTTGAAACATTCCTTTTATGTTTAGGTCTTCGAGTATGATTATGTCGTATTTTTTAACGATTTCTGTGGTTATTTTATGGTAATAATCATTTATTTTGTTCTTTTTTCGGTCTACCCATTTCCAGTAGGTTTTTTGTGTGTCTTTGTAGTGGTTGCTTTGGTATTCTTTGTTGGATAGTCTTTTTTGGTATTTTTTGATCATGCTTTCCTCGTAGGTAACGTCTAAATTGGCTATTTTTAGTCCGTTGTCGAGTGTTGCTAATGTTTTCATGCCTAAATCGATTCCAACGAATTTGTGTGTTTTAGGAAAGTCTGGTGTTTCTGTTTCAATGTTGAATACGGCATAATATTTTCCATTTTCTATTTTAATTGTCACATTATTGATTTTAGCATTTTTTAGTTTTTCACGATATTTTTTACTTGTCCTGTAATATACTTCTCCTAATTTTGGTAAAACAATTGTATTGTCATTGATTTTTATATTATGATTGTTTTGTATTCTGCATGCATGTTTATCATGTTTTTTGGATTTGAATCTTGGATAACCACCTTCACCATTGAAAAACTTATTAAAAGCATTGATAAGGTCTCTGAAAACTTGCTGGAGGCTTGATGATTCGCTTAAGTATAAGAAATCATGTTCTTTTTTGAGCATGTTCAGCATAGTGTTAAAAGTGGCCATGTTGCACTTCAGCTTACTGTAACCATTGAGCTTGAATATTTTATAGGTGTTCTGATAGTTTTCAAGTAGTTTATTCCATGTAAATCTTGCATTGCCTATATTCTGGTTAATTTTAGTCAGCATATCCTCATCAGGATACAACCTAACCTTCAAACCCTGATTAACACATTTCATAAAAACATTCAACTCCATCCAAGACAATTTCATAATTTATATAATTATTTAAAATACTAAAAGATATATAAAGAAATAGAGAGAGCATTTGAAAAGTATTCGGATGCCCATTTTGTGAAATTCATCCCTAACCTTAAAGAGGTCAGGGTATTCTTTCACTATTAAGATAAATTAATAACAATGCAAAAATTTGATGATTAAAATGACTGGCAAAATTTATATCATTGGAATCGGACCCGGTTCCAGCGAATATCTCACAAAAAAGGCAATTGATACCGTTAAGATGAGCGAATATACCGTCGGAAGCACACGTGCAATCGAACTGTTTGGTGATGTTAAAAATACGATACCGTTCAATGTCAAGGAGCTTTTGGACACATTGGAAAGGGGAGTCCAGCTGGCAGTTGACGGGAATGTCGTGTCAATACTGTCAACGGGAGACCCTGGCTTTTCAGGCGTTTTAAACACTGTCCTGAGAATTTCCGATGAGAAGAATTTTCCAAAGGAAGACATTGAAGTGATACCTGGAATCAGCTCCCTGCAGCTTGCGGCAGCAAAATGCCATATACAATGGGACAATGCCAATGTGATGACATTTCACGGCCGTGAAAATATAGAAGACATCCTGCCAGTCATAAACAACGGCAAGATAACCATTGCACTGCCATCCAGGAAAGTAAAGGATATGGCGCAGTTTCTGCTCGACAACGGAGTTGAAGCGGACCGCAAAGTCACCGTGTGTGAGAGGCTAAGCTATCCGGATGAAAAAATTGTCCGCTCCACAATGGATGATATCGCAAACAGTGAATTTACTTATATGTGCATAATTGTCATATATCCGAAAGATTGACCTTTAAAATTCATAATAAAAGTAATTTCCTATTTAATTTTAATATCAAAGTTTATATATTCTAGATATCATACTTTAACCGTCAATTAGACAAAAAAATTGACGAAAAGGTAGATATTATGAACATCGAAACAAACACCATATGTTTCATCATCCTGCTTTTTTTACTTGTTGGAGTTGCCTCAGCAGCTGAAATGGATAATGAAACATTCAAACAAACAATCGAACAGGGCGAAGATGATGTTTGCCAAATAAGTCCTGACAATCAGGATCAATTGACGGCAAGCCCTGAAAATATGGAAAAACTTGAAATCAGCGCCGACAAAGAGAAAATGGAAGCGTGCAGTGTTGATAAAAGCAAGCTTGAAAAATCGGCTGCCACCACCAAAGCGACTGACGGAAAGTTAAATGTGAACATAAAGGCTCCGGATGTGAAGATGCATTACAAGGATGGAAGCAAATTTACAGTTACGGTCAAGGATGAACTGAAAAAGGCAGTGAAAAAATCCAAAGTGAAAATCACGATTGACGGAAAGACCTATACGAAAACAACGGATTCAAAAGGCAAGGCATCCATAAACCTGAATCTGAAGAGCGGAAAATATACGGTAACGACCACCTTCGATGAAACAAAAAACTATCACAAGAAAAGCGTCAAAAGCACAGTGACAATCAAAAGCACAATAAAGGCAAAGGACCTTACAAAATACTACCGGAACAAGGCCGCATACTACTCCACCTTCTATGACAAGAAGGGAAAGCTCCTTAAAATCACCTCCGTTAAATTCAAACTGAACAGCAAAAAATATAATGTCAAGACCAGCAAAAAGGGTGTGGCAAAACTGGCCATCGACCTTAAGCCCGGAAAATACAGCATCTCATCAACAAATCTCCAAACCTCAGAGACCATTACAAAAGCAATCACAATCAAATCGCTCATTGAAACAAAGGACCTGACAATGAACGAAAACGACAAAAGCAAATTCACAGTCAAGGTCCTTAACAGCAACGGAAAGGTTTCAGCAAACAAAAAGGTAACACTTAAGGTGAACGGAAAAACCTACACCCCTAAAAGCGATTCTAAAGGAATTGCCACACAGACAATCGATCTGCCGGCAGGAAAGTACAGCATTACAACAGAATATGACGGGCTTAAAAATACAAACCAGATTACCGTCAAAAAGCCAGCAGCACAAAACACAATCAGGAAAAGCGCGTTCAGCCATACGACAGTCATTCCCAATTATGTCAATGTGACCACACCCTACGTTTTTCACAACTCCGCATATTCCCTGAAAACCGGATTTGACGGGATAATACGAATGTCAAAAAACGAACTCTACACAATACAAATCAGCGAAACAAAAAGCTATCTATTCTCACAGGCACAGATTCCCGGAATGGATACGACTGTAATCGGATATAAGACCCATTTGGTGCCCTTTGACGGAAGCGGCATCAAGAACGATTTCAACAGAGACAATCTGAAGGGCGACGGAATCCTGATTTCAACCACTTCAAACTATACGCTAATCGAATACCGAAGCACGACCGAACAGAATACCGATCTCTTCGGAGTATACTTCGACAAGGGGATGGAGAACAGCGAAACCATCACTTACCTTCAGAACAACAAAATCAAGGCAAAAGTGAATTTCCTAACCTACAATTACGATGAAATGGGAGTCAAATACAATCTGGCAAAATACTACGGCAAAAGCATTTATGATTTCAACTACAAAAGCTATGACGAGATAACCGACAACAATGCCAACACAATCCGGTATGCAAACACCGGCGAACCTGTCCAGTTCAGCTATTTTGGAAGATCGATTGTTGGAAGTCCCTCAAAAGAGGATATAACCACCAGATTCATCATAAACGGTAAAGAGGAACTTGAAAAGGGAGAAAGTATAAGCTATGGCCTCAGCGACAAATACCGAAATACAATGGGCTTTGAAGTCCTTCAGGGCTATGCCATAGTCAATGAAAGGGTTACGCGCAATCTGGTGGAAAACTGGGTGAAAAAGAACTCCGGCTATCTTGACAGGTATGGCATAATGAATGTCTACGGAATGTTTTTGGCATCCCTTGAGACAGCCTGGCTTGCAGATGAGATGGCCGACCAGTATGCGAAGGACTTCAACGTGAAATGGAACCGTGACAAAACCGCCACAATACTTGGAGGAATCAACCTGGATGATACCTACATCCATATCCTAAACGCCGATATGGGAATGGGAGTGAGCGGAACCGGCAAGAATATCGGACTGTTCAGACTAATCAATTCACTCTATTTGCCAAACATTGAGGAATATGTACTCAGCCCTGTCGGCGAAAGGTTTTGGGACAATGCTACAAATTCGCTGAACAATGTGCTTTCAGCATCCAACTTCAGCATGGCCCAGCTTGGAGATTCTATCTATGTCTTCAACAACAATGATTCAGCTATAATACTAAATACGACAAGTGGAGTCTGTAATGTGGTTTTAAGCCATGGAAATAGCGTTTACAAGGGATCTTGCATCTGCACAGCAGGAGACTGCTGCAGTGTCGGAACGATACCTAAAGACACTATAAGGGGCATCAGGGATTTGTTTAAAGCATCATCCCCCGCATATTTGCTGTCAGATCTTTTCAAGAAAACCCATCCCGTGACCACAATGGCATACAATGTGGCAAAATACCTGTTAGGCTCATCACTGACTGGAGTTGCGGCACTTGGAAACACTCTGCTTTCGACCATGGTGTTTTTGCAGGCCACGGGAACAACCTACAGGGACAGGATGATTGATGAAAAAGACTGGCATAAAATCATGGATACGGTCACATTCACCCGTCCGGGCTACCTGCAGTCCAAAAAGATATACAACATCCCCAACAGCAATGGGGGAACTGATTATATCGAAGTCAAGATAAACGATGACTTGAGTTTGGACAGGACAAGTGTAAAATATATTAGTCATGGAAGCACAAAACAGTTAACCAAAGAGGAAACATACCAGTACTTCAGCGAGGACTACTGGACACCATTCAGCATGCCTTCAAAATACTGGGATGAAAGCTGGAAATAGGTGAAAACATGAACAGGAATGAACTAATATTTCTCGCCATCGTTATAATAGCATACATAATATGTGCATTCACATTGAATATCCATTCATTTGTGCATATACTCTTTGGAATCGGACTTTTAGTGATAATATTGATTGCAGTTGCCCTGAAGTTCAAACCGCAGCTTGAAAATGAAAAAATAAGCAAGATTTTCCAGATACTGCTGATAATAGTCTTGATTTTTTATGTAGCTGCCATGATATCCGAACTGTGGTTTGGCAAAATGCTGATCATTGATTCTGGAATGCTTCTGTTTGCTGTTGTAATCCTGATAGCGATAAACTGGTTTTTCAAAAAATAGTTAAAATAAGTTAAATTTCTTAACTTATTTTTTTTAATTTTTTTTACAATTGGATGGCTTCCTGGACAACCTCATCGTTGTCCGCATCGTCATATAGGATATGAGCCAATTTCAATAGCTTTTCTTGGCCTTTGACCTCATCCTTAAACAATGGGATTTCAGCAATGTGCTGGTCTGGGAACTTCTGGTCAATCAAAGCTAGCCTTTTCTGTTGCAGCTTGTGCCTTGAGTGGCAGAAATCACAGTCACAGATGTCAGGCATCACCTGGTTCACGATGACGCTATCGACGGTGATGTCATGTTTGCCGAGCGCTTCAAGGGCCCTTTCAGATTCATAGATTGACATTTCCTCTGGAATCACAACCATCTTGAATGTCGTCCTGCTAGGATCGGACAATATCTCTTTTGCCTGGTCGATTTGCTCCTTGGTCCTTTTCAAATCCTCTGAAGTCTGAGGGTTGTCCACTTCATCCATGAAAGGCATGATTTTTCTAAGAGCGCTTGTGGCTGATCCAAGCTTTGCCTTGAGCATCATCATCTTGCCCACCCAGGAATCCATTACTTCAGGGAATGACAGAAGCCTCAATGTGTGTCCTGTCGGAGCCGTATCAAACACCACAACATCAAATTCATCTGAATTCATGACGCCCATGAACATTTCAAATGCGGCCGCCTCATCAGCACCAGGGGATGATGATGCCATGTCCAACTGGTCGGACAAGAAGTCCATTCCGAAAAGACCTCCATCATCATCAGGATTTGATGCCTTTTTGGCTTCCAGCTGTGCCTGCTTCTGTTCCATTGCAACATCAGGGTCTATTTCAACTGCGAATAAATTTGTCTTGATTTCACGAGGATAACTGCCGATAGGCACTTCCAATGAATCGGATAATGAGTGAGCAGGGTCTGTTGATACAATTAATGTCTTTTTGCCCTGTTCGGCCAGCCATAAAGCTGTGGCAGAGGACACTGAAGTCTTTCCTACTCCTCCTTTTCCGCCTATGAAAATGAATGTTGTCTTGTCCTTGTTGAATTTGAAATAATCTTTAAATGCCAAATAAATTACCTCCTTGAATAAAGTTACTTTTA
>CACWUH010000047.1 GCA_902764015.1 uncultured Methanobrevibacter sp.
TTAAGGAGGAATTTGATGAAATGGAAGATATTCTTTGCACTTATTCTTTTAATGGTATTTTTAGGAAGCGTTTCGGCCGCACAGACTACGGTCGGCGACTACAAGTTCAATATCCCCGACGGATACAAGCAGGACCACTCGATGGATGTCGAAAACAAAAAGACAAGCATAAACTCGGTTGACTGCCATGCCGACAGCAAGACATTCACAAAGCAGTTCCAGCAGATTTCAATCGCCGTCACCTCTCCCGACAGCGGCAAGCTGCCTGACTATCTCAAATCATATTACGGAGGAGGCCACGACTCCCAGCTTAAGGGAATGGACGGCTACATCTCCCTTGACGGACATGACTACATCTACAGCTATGTCCATGACGGGGACTGGATTGTCATAAGGTCAAACGACCTCTACGGCATTGAAGACATCATCGTTGCCTAAATCAGCATGCCTCATTGCGGCATGTCCAGCCTTCCCTCAGATTTAATCTTGTCAATCAGGTCATCTGTCGGATGCTTAAGGAGAATGACACCATCATTCCATATTGTCATGCCGGAATCATTTATCTGAATGCCGTCCAGTGTCAGTTCGCCGGCATTGATGACATTCCATAGCCTGTCGGGGCCAAGATTGTCTGCAAAAAGCGTCTTTTCAATGAGGCTTCTGCCTCCCTTGTTGCAGACAACCGACTCTTCAATGCAGTTGTCGACTAATTCGGAATCGAAAATTATAAAATGGCCCTCCCCCTCATTGAACATGATTCCTTTTGACCTGTTCAGCCTTAAAAGGCAGTTATTGATTTCAAGGTTTCCGGCGTTATGAATCATATAGTCTTTAGATTCATTGCCCTTGATGTCGGATTCTTCAATCCTGACCTCACCATTGCTGTTCACCACCACTCCAAATCCTTCGGATGCGTTTTCACGCAGGGTGCATGCGGAAATGGACATCACACCGCCGTCATTGGCAATTGCCGAACCCTTGCAGCTTGCCCTGTTTCGGCGAATGCAAGTGTTCCTTAATCTAATCCTGCCGCCGGAATTGCTTATCGCTCCATGCTGTGCCCGGTTTTGATGAATCAGGCAATCCCAAATCAGAATGTCTCCTCCGTCGTTATGTATCGCTCCGCCCCCATATTCCGCCATGTTGGCTGAAAACTCGACATCTTTAATGGTGATTTCTCCGGATGCATTGCAGATGGCGCCTCCGAAATCCGCCCTGCATACGCTGAATTTAACGTTTTCAAGGCGCAGTGTGCCCCTGTTGATGATTGCCCCGCCCTCACCGGCACGGCAGTTGAGGAAGATGAAGTTCCTGATTGTGATGTTTTTGCCCGCAACCTCAAAGACCCTTGCCATGCCCCTGGCGTCTATGGTGTGGCCATCTCCGTCGATTAGCAGATTGTCATCCTCAAGCAGTATGCCGTTGATGAATTCGGAGTCCCTCTCGGGGTCGAAGACGATGTCTGATGTGAAGGTTATTTCTCCGGTTTTGAGACTGACTGCATAGTCTATTGTGGCGAATTGGGCTTTGCTTTCACGTTTTTGAGCCCTTCTGAAAAGCCCATCGAATGGATTGAATCTCCTTGCCGGCTTGGGCCTGTACACCCAATGGGGAAGGGTCCGAAGCAACGGACACTCATCAAAGAGAGAATGCACATTAATGTTGCCCAGATCCCATGAATTCAGGCATGCCGCATCGCTCAGCCTTGCACATCCCTTGAAGATGTCATCCATGCGGGCCTTTTTGGAAACTTTCCACCGGGAAATTGCATCCAGACTCTCCAGGGAATAGCAATCGGCAAACATGGAAGAGAAATCCTTAACGCCGGACACGTCCCATCCCCCAATGCCTGAGAGGTCATGCAAAGAGGGGCACTGAGCGAACATGCGCGACATGTCCCTGACATTGGAAACGTCCCAGCCGGCCAATGGGGTCAAATCATTCAGCCTGAAGGCCCCCCGAAACATCGACCACATGTCCTCCAGATTTGACACGTCCCATAAGGCTATTGGGGAGAGATCGGCAATGGGATTGCCTTTGCAGTTAAATCTGTGTTCGGCCATGGCTATTCCGAAAAGCACCGACATGTTGGTGACATTGGAGACGTCCCAGCCCGCAATGGAGGATATGTCGTCCAGATAGCAGTCACAGAATGTGCCTATCATGCTGTCCGCACCCGACACGTCCCATGAATCCAGGCCATCAAGGCTGGTGAGGCGGCAGCAGCCTTCAAACATCCAGTTCATGCTCCTCACATTGGAGACGTCCCAGCCCGCCAGTGGAGTCAGGTCCTCAAGACTGTAGCAGGAAGCAAACATTGCCTCCATATCACTGATGCGGGAAACGTCCAGACCTGCCAGGCCTGAAAGGTCTGTTAGAGATTCGCAGTGGGCGAACATGTACTTCATACTCCTCACCCTGTCGCTTAGCCCGAATGCCACGATTGCCCTTGCCGATCTCAGATCCATGTACTTTTCGCTCAGGTTTTTGTAGTCCGACAAATCTTCGCTTACATAGATTACATCGTCCCTGTTTTCAACATCCTCCCAGCTGGTGAGGTTTGTGCCGTCCTTAAGAATTATGAGGACCTTATGATTTCCCAAATCATGGATGCTTTGTGTTGTCGTGTTGAGTCTTTCGAATTCCTTGAGTTGTTCGCTTGCCATGTTATCCCTTAAGAATTAATTTGTTGATTTAAGTATTTAAAATGGGCAAAGCCATGGCTTGATGCAAATTAGATATCTTTATTAATCTAATCCCACAAAAATGATATCGACAATAACATGTTTACATATGGAGGAGAAAATGAAAGGACAATATAAGATTATGGTTTTTCTTTTAGTAATTCTATCGATAATAGCTACAATAAATTGCGCAAGCGCAATGGACGACATTGACACCAACATAACTGATTCAGACTCATCTGAAGTCTACATTTCACCCGAAGGCAATGACGATTCAGGAGACGGAAGCCAGAAAAATCCCTATGCCAGCCTTAGAACTGCCATAAACTGCACTTCGGACGGCTCCACAATACATCTGGATGAGGGCACATACTCGGGCGAAGACAACAGAAACATCACGCTGGACAAATCCGTTACCCTCATCGGCAAGTCAAGGGAAAAGACGATAATAGACTGCGAGTCCTCAGGAAGGCTCTTTACAATGGGCTCCGGAAGCAAGCTGACCCTGATTGACATCACCATAATGAACGGAAACTCCACCGGCAGCGGAGGGCTGATATATAATGAGGGCGGAGAGATCGCCATCAAGAACTGCATATTAAAGGATTCCCATGCAGAACCGAACGGCGGAGCCATATACTCCAACCTCGGAACCCTGACGATTGAGGATTCAACCCTTACGAAAAACAGCGCATTCCAGTACGGAGGAGTAATCTATACAAACGGCCAGACCGTTATCAAAAATTCCGAGTTCACGGAGAACTTCCTGACTGCAGAAAAGGCAGTGGGTGCCTGCATCGCATCCGGAGGAATGATAAATCTTGAAGAGTGTCTTTTTTCAAGAAATTATGTGCAATACTCCGCAGCGGCCCTATTAAACCTTGGAAATGCAACAATCAACAACTGCAGATTCGAATATCTCAAGACCAACTATACCGCAGGAGCCATAAGCAACCACAACTATGCGCTCATAAACAACAGCTATTTCGGACATAACGACGTCAAGCATTATGCAGGAGCAATCTTGGCACCTCCAAGCGGCCATTATGTCCTGACGGAAGTGTACAACAGCATCTTCGAATATAACCATGCGGGAGCCCATGGAGCGGTAAGCAACAATTATCCAAACACCGAGCTCATCATGGAAAACTGCGCAATCGTGGACAACTACATCATGAAGAACACATTCTACGGAGACATTGCGCTGGACGACAATGCAACCGTGCAGTACTGCTGGTGGGGCCAGAACGACATAAGCCCATACTACTACTCTGCGCATGACAGCGAAATCCATCCCGAAAAGATCAACGCCTCAAGATGGCTGGTCATGACGTTCACCTCAAACGGCCCGGTCTACAAAAACAGGGAAAACATCCTGACAGTGGACCTGAACCACTACTTCGACAACGAAACCAAGGAGATTCATGAGATTGAGGGAAGCGCAAATATCCCTCTGGAAGTGACTGTTTATGCAAATTCCAAAACAATGACGAAAAAGCTGGTCAACGGCGTTGCAACCTTCAGCTTCACCCCTAATGACAATGACCATGTAATCTATGCAAAGATAAGCAACCAGATATTGAGTCTTCCTGTGGATTCGTCCTATACCACGCTTGTTGCAGGCGACCTTACGAAATACTATCAAAGCGGCAAAAAGCTATCGGTGAAGCTTCTCGACTGCTACAGCAAGGGCATTGTTGGCGAAAAGGTATCGATTGAAGTTGGAGGCAAGACCTACACCGCCTACACAAACGGCTTGGGAATCGCCAGCTTTAAAGTCAAGGACACTCCAAATGCCTTCAGCGTGAAGGTTGTCTATAATGGAAACGGAAATTATAAGGCAGCCTCCAAAACCGTGAAGGTTAAGGTGGTAAAACCAATCATCAAGGCCTCAAAGACCAAAATACGCAAGAATGGAAAGTTCGTCGTCACCTTCAAGGATGCAAACAAAAAGGCGATAAAGCATGTCAAGGTCAAATTCAAAATAAAGGGAAAGACCTACATCAAGACCACAAACGGCAAGGGACAGGCAAAAATCGCCATCAAGCTCAAGGCGAACAGGAAATACACCGTCAAGGTAGGCTTCAAGTCAACCGAAACCTACGGAACCACCACCCTGACCAAAAAGATTAAGGTAATCAGGTAATCAATTATCATGTGATAATTGATTCATTTTTTATTTTTTTGAATCGTTTCGGCGGAAATGCACTTAACATGGTTTTTAACATTATTGTGCAAGAATTCTCCGGCTTCTTTAAGCCGGAGAGGTTCAATTGTAGCATTAACATCACAAATCTGCCATCCGAAACCCGATTTTAGAAACTCCTGCATATATATGGCCGCTCAAAAATCAGATTCGAATCCGAAACCCCCACCGTTAATGTCAATCTCATCCAAGCAGATGAAAAGAAAAAATCAGATATCCATTATTCTGACGGCAAGAATCCACTATCAGCAACAAAAGTCAATACAGAAAAAGTCAAAATTAATGCCTTATTGCAGAGAAAATCTCCACAATATTCCACATAGACATTAAAAATCAATAGATTTGTGTTTCGATAGAAGTTTACTTTAAAAGTAATACCCTTGTATAATCTTATTATTAATATATTATATAACTTTAACTATTATAAAAAAAGGGGCAATTAAACAGTGCCCCTCTCCAGGAAAAAGACCTCACGAAAACCATGTTTTCAAAGCCCATCATTGAATCGTTTATATTTAATTACCCATTAAATGGAGGCAAAATATGAGCTATTATCTTCTACATTCCATTAGAATCATTAAAGATTTAATAACAGAAGCGATATTAAACCAATATGTTCCAATTGTGAAGATAATTAACTCCACCGTTTTCACCTCCGCCGAAACACATGGAAAGAACACCAATGCAGAATGTGGAAAAGACAGAACTGATTAATAAACAAACATTACTTAAAAATAACAATTTCATGCTTATTCACCTCCTACCATCTATTGAATGAGGCATTTTACTAAATAATATATGCTTTAAATCCTATTTAAAGCTTGTTGAATCCACTTTGTAGAATTGCAACGATTCTGAAAAATTGTAGCCATTAAAACATGATATATAAAGGTTTTGGTAATGATTAAAACTGGATTAACAGAGATTCACTGCATTAGAAGATACGGATTCAGGCAATGTTAGATTCATCTGGTGTGAAGATTGGCATCTCATAGCGTATTGGGAAAGTATTCCTATCATTAGCTAATCATCAACCTGCACGATTTTTTTATTTTTGATTAGAATGCTTTAAATCTAAAAACAAGCAATTTAAGGGATTTAAAAAAATTAATCATCAACAGCCGGCACCCTAATCCCTCAGCATGTTTGCCTTTTCAAGAAGATTGTACACGCTCAATCCCACAAGCCTCTTTGTTGTGAAAAAGAGAAACGGCACCAGAAATACTGCCGCAATGGAAAAGATTATCTCAAGCAGGCGGAATTCCTTGCCGAATCCTATGATTATGAGAACTATGACTCCCTGTGCAATCATCACGGCAATCAGGACCCTTATGAACGACCATATGTCAAATATCTTCAAAAGCCTCCAGATTTCGGGAAAGTCAAATGCCTTGAGGAATTTTCCATAGTTGAGGTACCTGTTGAAGAGTCCCCCAATCATCAGAATGTAGTTGGCCGCAAAAAGCGCTGCAAGCACTGCTGCCAGCAGGTAGTTTCCCTCCGCAAAGTAATTGCCGGCGTGATGCTTAAAAAACGTCAGCCCTATGGAATAAACGGCAATGATGGCTGATTTCCTGATGCCCTCCCAGAAAATCCTTTTGTAGCTTTTGAGATTCGGATGCTTGTCCTCGCCCTTAAGAGTGTACCATGAGATGTATGAGCCATATCCGATGATGAAAAATATCGTAAGGTTGAATATGCTGAATATTTCAGGCAAATTCTCGTCCTTGCGCACTATCGAGGCGACAACCGCCATAAGTCCGACGAGTATGATTGCGTTTCTGTCTCCCAGGGCATAGCTTACCGCATCCTTGATCTGAGTGTAAAATAGATTCATCATTAATAGATATTTCCCTCAGAACTAATAAAGATTTAGCATCATCGAATAATGCAGATTCCATCCGGCGAATCATCACCTGTTTCGGATGAGTTGTCCTTGAATTCACAGTTCTCAATAGTTATTTTGCCTTCGGAGTATATGGCCCCCGCATATGAATGGTCACGGTTTTGTGTGAATTTTGAATCCCTGATTTCCATCTCTCCCCTGTTATATATGGCTCCGGCCCAGGCAACCACATTTCCTGAAAATATGCTGTTTTTTATTGTTGCAGCTGAGCTTTTGGAATTGTATATGGCGCCTCCGTAGACCTTCGAGTACCTCTTGCCGCTCTGCATTCCGTTGTCCTTGAAGGTGCAATCAATCACCTCAAGCCTGCCTCCATCCTCGTTGCAGATGCATCCTCCGTAGTCGTGATGGCCGTATGCGTTGTCTGTGAAGCGGCAGTCGATTAATGTCAAATCGGCACTGTTGAATATTGCGGTTTGGGACTTTTCGAAGTTCATGTTTTTGATGGTGATGCCCTTGCCGTGGATTTCAAGGCTTCCCCCTGTCTTGGTAAATCCGTTGCCATCGATTTCAATGCCATCTGCCGAGATTGTGATGTCTCCGAATATCTCCTGAGTCAGGACGAAGGTATCACCTTTGAATTCACCGCTGTTGCCGAGGACTTCCGGATACAGGTCTTTACACCATTCGGGATATTTGAAAACGTTGTCGCAGGATCTAAACATCAGGGAAATGTCCCACCTTTCCGTGTCAACTTGCCATCCGTTGAGGCATGAAAGGTTAAAAAGCGACCCGCAGCCTAAAAACATGTCATCCATGATTTCAGTGTTTGAAACATCCCAGTTTGAAAGAGCCGAGACGTCTTTAAGCGATTCGCAGCATTCAAACATTTCGCTCATCCGTTCTACGCCTGAAACATCCCACATCTCAAGGCCCGAGAGATTCTTAAAGCCTGTAAAGGCAAACATCCAGGTCATGTCCCTGACATTGGAAACGTCCCATCCCTTCACAAAGGACAGGCTCTCCAGTGCCGCACAGCCCGAAAACATGCGGCTCATGTCTCTGACCCCCGAAACGTCCCACACCTCAAGGCCCGACACATCCTTAAGGGACTTACATCTCATAAACATTGCATCCATCGTTTCTGCGTCCCTGCCCACACCTGTGGCAACGATTGCCCTTAGGGATTTGAAGTCCTTGTATCTCTCGGAGAGATCCCTATAGCCGGACAAATCCTCGCTAATGTAGATGACATCATCGGTGTTTTCGACGTCTCGCCAGCTTGTGAGGTTCGTCTTGTCCTTTAATATTATCAAAACATTATAGTCTTTCAAGTCGTGGATGCTTTGTGTGGTAGTGTTGAGTCTTTCAAACTCATTAAGGTATTCGCCGGCCATGTTATCACCAATATTATATTCCGTCTATGAAATCATTTAAAAAAGCAACGCTGCCCCTTTAAACATCAGCTACTCCTCATAAACGTCATCAGGTTCATTATCATCAAAAGTTGAATCATCTGCTGTCAAATCACCGCTGCTGTATATTGCACCGCCATGGGATTTTGAGGAATTGCACTCAAAAGTGGAATCCAAATCCGTCAATTCACCGCTGCTGTATATTGCACCGCCGCATTCTGCACTGTTTCTTAAAAATTCGCCATCCTCAACATCGGCTTGCCCGTCAACAGCATTATATATTGCACCTCCATTCAATCCGGATGCATTGTCCTCAAAAGCGGAATCCTCAATGTCTGAAAATCCGTTGTTGAATATTGCGCCGCCGCATTCTGCCGAACAATTCAAAAACTTTGATTCCTTCATTGCCAGCTTGGCATTTTCATTATTGTATACTGCCCCGCCATTGGATTTTGAAGTGTTCTTCCTGAAATTGACGAAATCAAGTTTTAAATCCCCATGGGAATCATTATATATTGCGCCGCCCTTTTCTGCGGAGTTGGCGTTGAATTTTGACTCTTGGATGGTCAAAAATCCATTGTTGGATACTGCACCTCCGCCCGCAATTTCTGCAGAATTGTTTTCAAAGCTGGAATTTTCCATGTTTATGGTGCTCTTTTCGCTGTTGTATATTGCACCGCCGTTTTGTGATGAATTGTCATTGAATGTGGAGCCTGAAATGAAGAGCTCTTCATCATTGTCATTGTAAATTGCCCCACCTGCGGGAGATTTGTTATTCTTGAATGAGGTTGCCTCAATGCTGAATACATTATTGTTATATATTGCACCCCCTCCACATTTTGAGGCATTTTCCTCAAAGAATGAATCAAAAGAGGCTCCTCCCCGAAGGTCGTTATATGAACCCATATCGATGTATACCGCACCGCCATAGTCCGCACTGTTGGACCAGAAATCAGAGGATTCAGAAATTGAGAGATACCCCTTATTGCTTATGGCACCGCCACGTTCTGCCTTATTCATTACAAATCCGCATGCCGCAACGGTTGTGCCTGCATCCTCATCATATATTGCGCCGCCATATCTTGCCGAATTGTTCTCAAAAACACAGTTCCCGGCAACCAATTCCTCTTCATTATATATGGCTCCGCCTTTTCCTTCATTTGAGGCGCATTTCTTGAAATTGCAGTCATCCAATGTCAGATTGCCCTCATTTTTTATTGCTCCTCCCCCGTCGGGATGATATCCATTTTTAATGCTCACATTTACCAGCTTGACTTCCACATCTGAAGGGATTGAAAAAATCCTGGATTTTCCCCGCCCGTCTATCACATAGTCCGAAGCGTCCAATACCAGACGGTCAATGTCCAGTTCTATCCCATCGGCGTATTGGAGCTCTTCTCCGTCTTCAAGAATAATGTCTGAATCAAGAAGCACATCTCTTCCCTGGCTTCGAATCAGATTCTCTAGATATTTGAAGTTATTGACCTTATTCTTGATTGGGTCCGTGCTGATTATGACTTTCTGCTCTTCGGCTTTTTCCTTTTCCTCTGACTTGAACATTTTCTTGAATCTGTTGGTGAAACCCATATAATCGACCTCATTTTTTTGAAACACTCTTTTTGAATTTGTTATCAATTATTAAAGTACCGTCATCATTTTCACAATTGAGCGGAGAATTGTAAAGATTCAAAAGCCCCCTTGCATTGTATACTGCAATTGAATCGCCGGATACTCTGGAATCGGTGAGGTTCATGATTCCCTTTTCATTGTACATCTCCCCCAAGTCATTTCCAGACAAATCACAGTCATCAAGATGGATGATGCCGAGGTTATATACCGTCTGGGCGGAGAAGTTATCCGACAATTTGGATCTGGCAATTTTCACATCCCCTGAATTGTATATTGCACTTCCCTTTTTGCCGGACGTGTTGAGCTCAAAGGAGGATTTGTCAATGACCAGGATGTCCTTATTGAAAATTGCCCCTCCATTTCCGTCATCCGAGGCATTGGCATTGAAGCTGCATCCGTCTACCGTCAGCCTGCCCGAATTTTTTATTGCGCCGCCATCCTTTGAGGAGTTGGAATTGAAGCTGCATCTGCCTACCGTCAGCTCACCCCTGTTTTTAATTGCGCCGTTTTTATTGTCTGAAAATGTGGAATTGAATATGTTTAAAGCACCCTTATTAAAAATCGGTCCGGAATTATCGCAAAAGGTTGAATTTTCAATTTGAAAATCTCCGGCATTGTCAATCATCTGCCCGCCGGACAGGCCGCATTTCTCCATCCTTATCCTGCCTTTGTTTATTACTGAATTCTTTTCATGGCCCGAGATTGCAGAGTCCGAGATGCTCAGATTTGCCATGTTTACGATTCCAACTGAATTGCCCGAAAGCCGTGATTTTTCAACGTTCAAATCTCCGATGTTGTATATTCCTTCAGAAGCGTTATCGGCCAATTGCGAACCGCACAAAGTCAAATCACCCCGGTTATATATTGCCCCGCCATGGTCCTGTGACCTGTTTTCTATAAATTCGCAGTCAATGATTTTAAGATTTGCCTTCGAATTGACCTTTAAAGCTCCCCCATGACCGTTGCATCGGTTGTATGGATGTTTGAATGACAGTCCGTTTTTGAAGGTGATGTTTTTAAGCGTGACTTTGTCTGCGGTTATGAGGAATATGCGTGACTTGTCTGCTGCGTCAATGGAGTGTCCTTTGCCGTCGATTACAAGGCCGTCAACATCAATCACTATTCCGCCTTCATAAAAGTCCTTTTCGTAATCCTGAAGGGTGATGTCCTCCTCAAGGACAATCGTCTTTTCGCCTTCGCGCATCCCTGCATCTTCGTGTATCTTTTCGTCGAGATATGTGAAATCGAATTGGCCATAACTGTCGTTTGCGGCGTTTTCCTCAACCACACCGGAACCGTAGACCTTTCCTTCAATGTCTGCGTCTGAGCCTTCAATCACTAGGCGCCCATCATTCAATATGATCTGGCCGGTTTCAGTGATTTTAACTCCGTTTAAGGTCATGTAATGCCGGTTATTGATGATGTTTCCCGCATCCCTTTTGAGATTGCCTTCAAATCTTGTGCCATATATCAGACAGATTTCAGCTTCATTGTAGATTACCGCATCCTTTACCTTGTTGTTTAAAAATTTGGCATTGAAAATGGAGAAATTGGTTAAAAGCCCGTTGCTGTACATGCTTTTTGAGAGATTTGTTATTATATTTGGAGCCTTGTTCTTTTCGAAAGTGGAATTGTAAATCTGGAGGAAATCGTTGTTTTTGATTATATATTTCCTGCCCCTGTTTTTTGTAAATTTGCAGTTTATGATTTTCAAAGCACCCGAATGAACCGCAATGACGCCGGTATCCTTTGAAACGTTTTTAAAGAACTCACAGTCGTATATGTTGAAATCATAATAGTCGGCATATGTACTGCCATTTATTGCGGCGGCATATCCCATTGACTTGTTGGAAACAAAGCGGCAGCCATAGAGGTTTATGGTAGCAAAGCGGTTGAGATGGAGATATATCGCTCCGCCCACTGCCATTTCATTGGATTCGAAAACGGAAGTCCTGACGGTCAAATCCCCCTCATTGCTTATGATGCCTCCGCTATTTTCATTTACGGCATTGGATATGAACGAGGAGCTTTCAACACTCAAGACGCCTCTATTGAATATTGCAACAGCCCTATCATTAAGAAAAGAATTTCCTTCGACTGTGAAATTGTCTGAAAATCTGCACATGACCACATCAAGGGTTGCATCACTGTCGTTGAAGACAATACCCTCCCTTACCTTCACGCTGTTTTGTGCAAAATCAGATTCCTCAATATGCAAAACGCCGTGATTGCTTATTGCAGATGCCCGGATAAATTCGCTGTTTGAAAAAACGGATCTTGCAACGGACAATGTGGCCTTATTATGTATGACTTCGCATCGGTTGTTTGAGAATGTGGAATCCGAAATGTCAAGATTTCCTTCATTTTCTATCAGTGTTTCGCAGTTTACTTTATTGTTTGAAAGCGTGCAGTTTTCAATCCTCAAAGAGCCGGAATTATGAATTGCCGTGCCTTTTGGCCGGATGAATCTGATGTTTTTAAGAGTTACGCCGTCGGCAGTGACATTGAATATCCTTGAAAAAGCATTTGCGTTGATTTCATGACCCCCTCCATCGATTGTGAGGCCTTCAACATCAAGATTTATGCCCCGTGCATAGAATTCCCTTTCATCGTGCTGCGCCATGATGTCAGAGTCAAGTGTTATCACTTTAACGCCGCTGTGAATAAGGCTGTCAAGGTATTGGAAGGAATCGCTCAGCTCAACGCTTTCCACACTGCCCGAACCCGTGATTTGATTTGAAGCTGAAAAGCCGCCCATTATCCTGACGCATCCCCAATTGGAAATTTTGGGGTTGGAATCCCTCATTTCAAACCCGGAGATGTTTAAAACTGCGGAATTTTCTATTGCCAGTGAATAATCATTGTTTTCAAACACTGTCCGGGCAAGGGTGCATGACTCGCCGGCATTGAAAATCACTGATTCGGAAACGTTGCCTTCAAATCGGCAGTCCCTAATGTCAAAAACTCCCTTAAAAACCTTCCCGCCTAAAAGACCATCGTGCTCATAAGTGAAGCTGTTTATGAGTTTGCCTGACCTGTTGGCCTTAAAAACACAATCATAGATTTGAAAATCACGTGAAGAGATGTGCGAACCCCTGTTGCGTGCAAATATTGCCCCTCCGGAATTTGATACCTCATTGCCTGACAGTTCACAGTCGGTGATTGCAAGCTCGCCGTTGCCGTCATGAAATATTGCTCCCCCGTCTTGGCCAAACCCGTTTTTGAGAGTGATGTTTTTTAAGGTGAAGTCACCTTTGGTGATGTGGAATATGGAGGTTTTGCCCCGGGCATCAATGGAATGTCCGTTTCCGTCAATTACCATGTCCTCGGTTATATGAAAAGGCTCTGCAGGCTCATCATCCCTCAGGACAATATCCTTGTGGAGGACTATGTTTGTTCTTCCCATTTTGATTAGATGGTAGAGATATCTGAAGCATAATGTGTTGGAGAGCTCCGCACTGCCTGCTTCATCGGATGTTTCATTACCTGATAATCTGCCGGT
>CACWUH010000048.1 GCA_902764015.1 uncultured Methanobrevibacter sp.
ACACTTCCAACAGTATAATTTATAAAGTAAAAAGTACATAATTATTTATTGTATAATTAGTGTGAAGAGAAAGTTGTTGATATTTCCACTAATACTAATGTTATAGTGCCCGAATTATCACTAACTAATGGGTCTTTATCGGCTCTCATCAAAAATCAGCCATCGAAACGGCCGGAGAGGCGTTTTAGAGCCAAAAGTTCGTGATATTCGAAAAACTATTAGTGTTATATTTATTAACAAATTATTCAATCAAAATTATTAGGAGTTAATATTATGGCTATAGATAACGGAGATTTTGTAAGAGTAAACTTTACAGGTAAAATAAAAGACACAGATGACGTATTTGATACTACTTATGATGAAGTTGCACAGGAAGCTGGCATTTTCGATGAAAACAAGACCTACAAGGCAATCCCAATTGTTGTTGGCGGAAACCACCTCTTGCCTGCAATCGAAGAGGCTATCATCGGATTAAACGAAGGCGACAAGAAAACCATTGAAGTGGATTCCGAAAACGCTTTCGGTCCTAGAGACCCTTCATTAATCCAATTAGTGCCTATGAGGGAGTTCAAAAAACAGAACATGACTCCTTTCCCAGGTATGAAAATCCAGTCTGAAGGCGCAACCGGTAAGATCCTAACCGTAAACGGCGGAAGGGTAAGGGTTGACTTCAACCACGAACTTGCAGGAAGAGACCTTGTCTATGATGTTGAAGTGACTGAAATCATCGATGATGATGAGGAAAAAATCAAAAGTATGATTGAGCTTCACTACTCCAACCCTAATGTCGACATCGACAAGACCGAAATCGACATCGCTGACGGCGTTGCAAACATCAAACTCGATGAAATGTCCAAATTCGACCAGCAATCCTACATGGACATCACCTTTGCAAGATTCAGAATCGCAAAGGACATCTGGGACAACATCGACGAAATCACCAAAGTCAATTTCGTAGATGAGTTCGAGAAAAAGGAAGAAGCTGAAGACGACGAAGAGGAAGCAGAAGAATAATTCCTCTATTCATATCTTTTTTTTATCCTGGATTGCAACGATTCCAGGAATATCTTTTACTTTTAATTCATACATGGCTTCCATGCCCTCATTTTCAAACAGAACACACTTCTTTTCCAGAACTCTGCTTGTAAGAAGTGCCGCAACCGGTGGTGTTATCACAAAAATTGAATTGTTATCAGATAATGTCTCGGCGGTCTCATCGCTCAGCATTCCCTTGCCGATATGAATTTTGACCCCTGCCTTGCTCAATGGTCCGATTGCCGATTCGATTTCAACCTTGCTGCTTGTTGTCGGAGCGATTCCCGCATCGCTGAATGCGGTGTGCATTATCACAGAGCCTTTCAAATCAAATGGGACATCATTCCTTTTAATCAGTTTCACAAGCTGGGGAAGGGCCGCATCACGGCCGGTATAGATGGTTCCCGAAATCGTAATCTTATCACCCACTTCAAGGTCATCGATATCCTCTTCACGGATGGGTGCAGTTAAGTTTTTCATGATATTATTATAATTTTATTTTTTATTAAATTTTATCAATTATCATGATTTTTCACAAGATATTTAAATGTTCATCAACATAGATATAATACATTCTATATTTATTTATCATAGAATTTTTAGGAGATTTTAAAATTGATTATTATTGATGAAGATTTATGTAAAGGATGCCACCTTTGCTTATTCATGTGTTATAAGAATGTATATGCAATATCTCCCGAAATCAATAGGAAAGGGGTTCAATTACCTTTCGTTAAGTTTGAAGAGAGATGTACAAAATGCGGTACATGTGAAGTGGCATGTCCTGACCAAGCCATTACTGTTGACTTGCCGGACAATTGGTGGATGGATGAAGACAATGATATTAATTTCAATCCACACTTTGCAAAAGGGGGAAAGTAGGTGTTAAGATATGGCTGAAGAATATTTTATTCAAGGAAATGAGGCTTGTGCTAAAGGAGCAATAGCTGCAGGATGCAGATTTTTTGCAGGTTATCCTATTACTCCATCTACTGAAATTGCAGAAACCTTAGCGCATGATTTGCCGAAAGTCGGAGGATCTTTTGTGCAGATGGAAGATGAAATCGCTTCCATGGGTGCCATCATCGGGGCTTCTTGGGGTGGAACCAAATCAATGACTGCAACATCAGGTCCTGGATTGTCCTTAATGCAGGAAAATATAGGCTATGCATTTCTGACTGAAACTCCGCTTGTAATCTGTGATGTTCAAAGGGGTTCTCCTTCAACCGCCCAACCGACAATGGGCGCTCAGGGAGATATGATGCAGGCCCGCTGGGGTTCCCATGGGGATTATGAACCTATTGCACTGTCCCCTGCAAGCGTTGAGGAATTTTTCTATTTCACAATCAGGGCATTTAACCTGGCTGAGGAATACAGGGTTCCGGTATTCCTAATGGCTGACGAGACAATGGGTCATATGAGGGAAAAGATGGTCATCGATGAGGAAAGAATTGAAATAGTCCCTCGTAAAATGCCTGAATTAACTGACGATTATTTGCCGTTCGAGCATGTTGAAAACGGTACCACTCCTATGCCTGCCTTTGGAGAAGGATTTAAAGTTCACATTACTGGATTGACTCACGATGAAAGGGGTTATCCTGATACCAACAATCCTGAAACCCACAGCAAACTCGTTGAAAGGTTGTGCAACAAGGTCCTGAACAATAGGGATAAGATATCCACAGTATTCCATCAGTTCTGTGATGATGCGGACACTATCGTGATATCCTATGGATCGCCTATCAGGGCAGTCATTGAAGCTGTGCTCAAGATAAGAAAAGAAGGAAGGAAGGTAGGCTATATTAAAATCGACACTCCATGGCCCTTCCCGGAAGAGCAGGTTCGCCAATTGACTGAAGGTGCCAAAAATGTCATTGTCGTTGAAATGAACTTGAAGCAAATGTACTGGGAAGTTGAAAGGCTATTGAAAGAGCAGAACAATGTTGATTTCCTGGGAAAGATTGGAGGATTATTGCCTAATCCTGATGAAATCATATCTAAAATAAAAGAAGTGGAGGAAAAATAATGTCAGAAGAAAAAACCAATAGATTTCTCCCATATATGAGGGATGACAGACTTCCTCATATTTTCTGTCCGGGCTGTGGAAACGGGGCAGTGATGAACGCCTTTTTGGCAGCCATGGAAAAGGCAGAAATGGATTTCGATAATATTGCAATGGTTTCCGGAATAGGATGTTCTTCAAGGATTCCTGGTTATCTGAAATGCGATTCTCTTCATACAACTCATGGACGTGCATTGACTTTTGCAACCGGCTTGAAAATAGCCAACAAGGATTTGGATGTTGTCGTATTTAGCGGAGACGGGGATGCAGCTTCCATTGGGGGCAATCATTTAATTCACGCTGCCAGAAGAAATCTGGACATTACTATAATTTGTATTAACAATAACATTTATGGAATGACGGGTGGTCAGGTCAGCCCTACTTCTCCTAAGGGCATCGTCGCAACAACCGCCCCATATGGAAACTATGACACTCCATTCAAATTGGCCGAGCTTGTTGCCGGTGCGGGGGCAAGCTATTCCGCCAGATGGACAACAGTCGAGATGGAAAATCTGGTTTTATCCATCAAAGCGGCATTAAAGAATCCAGGATTTTCATTCGTTGAAGTGGTCACTTTATGCCCTACTTACTTTGGCCGTAAGAATAGGCTTAAAACTCCGACTGCCATGGCTGCGGTCATGAAGGCCAACACAGTATATAAATCCGCTGCCGACAGGATGAGTGAAAAGGAATTGAAGGATAAGATTGTCGTCGGCGAATTTGCCAATAAGCAAAGGGATGAACTCAGCGAAGTGCTTGATAAATTTAGTATTGAGAATTATGGAGATAAAACTCTTGTTAATTCTGCATACCAAACAGAATTTTAGGTGATAATATGAGAACTGAAATTAGAATTTGCGGATTTGGAGGTCAAGGAATTATCCTTGCAGGAATCATCATAGGAAAGGCTGCAAGTTTATTTGATGAAAATGAAGCGGTTCAAACTCAATCTTACGGTCCTGAAGCTCGTGGAGGAGCTTCAAAATGTGAAGTTGTTATCGACAACAAGTTGATTGAATATCCTAAAGTTCAAAGTCCTGACGTCTTAGTGGCAATGTCTAATGAGGCATTGCTGAAATATATAGGTGATTTAAAGGATGAGGGCACTTTAATTGTCGATCCCGGAACAACTGACATTGAAGGGGTTCGTGATTTCATTCAAGAACATAAAATTAAGGTTTATGAGGCTCCGGCTACACAGACTGCAATGGAAGATATAGGTCTTAAAATCGTAGCCAATATCGTCATGGTTGGGGCCATTACAAAAATTACTGAAGTCATATCTAAAGAAGCGGCCATCAAAGCGATTGAAAGCAGCGTTCCTAAGGGAACCGAAGAGAAGAATGTTGCCGCTTTTGAGGCAGGATATGCTTTAGCTGAATAGGTGTTATAATGAGATTCTTTGAAAATGTAGCAAAAGAGATTTTTAAGCAGGAAGGAATTCCAATTCTGGAAGGGCATGTTGCAAACTATCCCGAAGAGGCAATGGCGATTTCTTCAGAGATGAATGTTCCTGTGGTTGTCAAGGCACAGGTTTTAACCGGTGGAAGAGGTAAAGCAGGTGGTGTTAAATTTGCAGACAACCCTGGTGAGGCTTTAAAGGTTGCCGATGAGATTTTAGGCATGGAAATCAAGGGCGAAAAGGTAAAGCACTTGTTGATTGAGGAAAAGGCCGAAATCTTAAATGAATTCTTTGTCACAGTTTCAGTTGACAGGGGAGCTAGAAAGCCTGTAATCCTTGCAAGTAAGGAAGGGGGAGTCGAGATTGAAAATCTGGCAAAGACAAACCCTGAAAAGATTATCAAATATTATCCAAATCCTCTACTTGAGTTTTTGCCATATGAGGCCCGTGAAATCGCCCGTAAGATGGATGTTCCGTCTGAGTTGATTTCACCATTGGGAAGCATAATCTGGAAATTATATCATGTGTTTGAAAAGTATGATGCAGACACTGCTGAAATCAACCCTCTGGTCCTGACTCCTAAGGGATTGATAGCCGCTGATGCAAAGCTGGTTGTCGAAAACGATTCCCTCTTCAGGCATCAGGATCTTGTCGAAAGGCTTCAGTATAAAAAGAAAGCGGTGGACTTTGTCCAGTTGGACGGCGACATTGCAGTAATCGGTAACGGCGCAGGATTGACACTGACTGCGATGGACATGATCAAGCTCAACGGCGGAGAGCCGGCAACATTCCTTGATATCGGTGGTGGCGCTTCAGAGCAAATCATCGACCAGGCATTAAGCATAGTCCTCAACTATGACCCTGTCAGGGTGGTGTTCCTGAATGTTCTTGGAGGAATCACCAAGGCGGATGATGTTGCGCGTGGCGTAATCAAGGCTTTGGAAAAGGCCAATCGCAAGGTTCCTATTGTCATCAGATTGACCGGAACCAATGAAAAAGAAGGTCAGAGGCTTTTGGAGGAAGCCGGAATTCCATTTGAAACCTCAATGGAAAAGGCAGCCCAAAAGGCAGTTGAGCTTTGTGAAGAAGTGAAGGCCGAAGGCAAATGATTTTGCTGTAATTCAAAACTCAAATAACACTAAAAAGTCATGTTTCTGGATATTATTCGAGTAGCACTACTCGACTAATTTCAGATTCATTAACTAATTCTTTACCGCATGCATCACCAATCTTTTGAGCGAAACTTTTGATTTCATCAAATTTGGGCATATTGCCCATAGTTAATCTTTTACGTGATGACCCAACGTACATGTACGCTTTGATTTCCACAAAGTCAGGGTCGGCTTTTTTTATCAGTTTTGCATAGCCTTCAGGATTTTCCATATTTCTTCCCCTAACACATGTGGTTCTTATGCATGTGCGAGACTCAAAACTGGACATTGTTTCAAGAGATTCGTTTAGGTTGCTCCAGGCATCATTTATTCTTGGCCTGCAGAGCTCATTGAATGTTTTTTCGCAAGGCGCATCCAAGGAAAGGTACAGCTGATATGGATCGTTTTCCAGGTTGCGCAGCCTGTCGACGCACTGGCCGTTGCTCACCACAAATGTCGTAAAGTCCCTTCGGTTGAACTCTCCAATTAACTCATCGATTTTAGGGTAAAGCGTCGGCTCTCCGGCAAGAGATATTGCTGCATTGTTCGGATTTTTCATCTCCTCCAGTTTCTGCCTGTTTGCCTTCTCATTTCCATAAAAGCCGCACAATAGGTTGTTCTGGGCCTTGATTGCCTCATCAACAATCACCTTTGGTTCGTCATATTCCTCATCTTCCCAGCTGGTTTGGGTATATGTCAGGTCCCTCCAGCAGAATTCGCATTCCTGCTGGCAGTTTGGAACTGCAGGAGACATCTGAAGGCATCTGTGTGATTTGATTCCATAGAACTTTTCCTTATAGCATACTCCCTTATCGGAAATGCTCTGCCTTGTCCAATGGCATGTCTTGACTGCGGCATGACCATGCTTTCCGATGAATCTGTATCCGCTTTTTTCCAGTTTTTCGATTTGGCTTTTGTTGAATGACATAAAATCAAATCTATTTTTAGTCTTTGTAGTATATACATTTTTACAAGTCGGAGGCAATATTGCTTTTATTGAACAAAATTTACTTTATCTCGTTAAATCTATTTATATGTTTAAATTTAATATTAATTATTATGAGATTATGGAACAAAAATCATGAAAAATTATTTTTCGATAAATCAAAGGATTTCGCAACGTATGAGCAGTTGTTTTACAGAACCGATGACGGGAGATATGTGTCCTACTGGCCTAAGGGATATTCGGGAGTAAAATCAACTCTGCAGGCAAGAAACTCACTGATTGGAAACTTCACCGAAAAGTGGGTTTGCGATTTGCTCAACCAGATTCTTCCGGATGAGGAGCTCTTTGTAGTCCAGCAGGCACAGATTCCCTCAATCGGGATAACCCGCAGGTCTCTGGCAGACATTGTCATTGCAGATGCAAACAAGAAGGTCCTGATGGCCGATGAGGTGAGGATGATATTTGAGGTCAAGATGTCTCTTGTGTGGAACTGGCAGTACGATGAAGCCACAGGCCAGATAAGAGAAATAGGCGATTACAGGACCCATCAGGGCCGGCCGAGCTTCACGCGTTCGGATTCAATCCTGAAGGCAATCGGCAAGTGCATTGACATAAGGGTTTCAAATGTCAGGGCATCTAAAATACCGCTGATTGTGTTGGGAAATGCGCCTCTTTCCAACGGATTTTGCAAAAAGGCGGATTATCTGAAAAGCTCAGGCATAATCCAGGGCTTCTGGTCACTGAACCCCTTTCCGTTGAATCATGGAAACACAAGGAAAAGAAGCAATAAGAATGGATTCATCAGGATGGACAATGTTGATGAGTTAAATATGACTTTGAACCAATTATTTAAACAGGAACTAAATTTTTTCTCGGGGATGGAGAATCCCGAAAGGTTGGGTCAGTTGATTGAGATTGCCAACCGGGAAAAAACCTATCATGAAAAGGGATTGAAATTCCTAAATATATTGAAGAGGTCTTAGCTTGCAGAGAAAAACAAAAACAACATCATTCGGTTCGGTTGTTCGAGAGTCCCACAACTCAAAGAAGTTTTACAGCTCAAAGCTATTTGAAGGATTCAAATTGCCGAAAAACATCGAATATCTTGAAAATCCGATTCCCGAAGACGGTCTGAATAAATTTTACTGCAAATCCAGCGAGGTCATGGGAGAGCTGCCGGATGACAGCATCCATCTCATGGTCACATCTCCTCCGTACAATGTCGGAAAGGAATATGACGATGACCTGACGCTGGATGAGTATCTTGAGCTTTTGACCACGGTCTTCGGCGAAGTCCACCGGAAACTGGTCACGGGCGGAAGGGCATGCATCAATGTTGCAAACATCGGAAGAAAGCCATATATCCCGCTTCATGCAATGATAACTGAAATAATGCTGGATTTGGGATTTCTGATGAGGGGCGAAATCATCTGGGACAAGTCCGCAAGCGGCGGGGGGTCCTGTGCATGGGGAAGCTGGATGTCTGCTTCCAATCCTGTTTTGAGGGACTATCACGAATACATACTGGTCTTTTCAAAGGATTCCTACTCAAAGGATAAAAACCAACCCAAAGGGGACACGATTGAAAGGGACGAGTTCATCGAATGGACAAGAAGCGTCTGGACATTTCCTGCCGTCAACGCCAAAAGAATTGGCCATCCCGCTCCGTTTCCAATTGAATTGCCTCACAGGCTGATAAACCTGTACAGTTATGAGGGCGATGTTGTTCTAGACCCGTTCTGTGGCAGCGGAACGACTGCAATCGCAGCCATTCAAAATAACCGGAATTACATATGCTATGACATTAAAGGGGAATACATCGACTTGGCAAAAAAGAGAATTTCCAATCAAAAATTTATTTAATGAGATAAATTAAATATTTAATTAAGAAATTAAATTGTGGGATTATCATGGACACTCCAATCGTAATATTAAATTATAAAACTTATTTGGAATCAAGTGGTTTGAATGCCTTAGAGCTTGCGCATGACTTGGAAAGTGCAGCTAGCGAATCTGGAATTACTATGGTTGCAGCCCCTCAGGCAGCAGACCTCTACAGAATCAGTGACGAGACTTCACTACCTATTTTTGCCCAACACATTGATCCTATATCTCCTGGAGGTCATACCGGATCCAATCTGATTAACACTTTAATAGATGCGGGAATCAGCGGAACCCTCATCAACCATTCCGAGCAGAGGATGAAACTGGCCGACATCGATGAAGTGGTTAAGCTATGTAAGGATAATGAAATTGAATCCTGTGTATGTACCAACAATATCGAAACTTCAAAGGCGATAGCAGCAATCGCCCCTACTGCTGTGGCTGTTGAGCCGCCGGAACTTATCGGAACCGGAATTCCTGTTTCTCAGGCCCAGCCTGAAGTGGTTGAAGACACCGTAAAGGAGGTCAAGAAAATAAATAAGAATGTTAAGGTATTGTGCGGTGCGGGCATCACGACAGGCGATGACATGAAAGCCGCAATGGACTTGGGTGCAGACGGGGTGTTGCTTGCATCAGGAATTATCAAGGCTGAAAATCCGAAAGACGCTTTGCTTGATTTGGTAAGTAAATTATAGAGTGAGAAAATGGCTAAGAAATTTAATACGATAGATGATTTTGATGTTGAAGACAAGACTGTGCTTGTGAGGATTGACATTAACGCTCCGGTGGATCCGGGTTCCGGAATCATCTTGGACGATACCAGATTGAAGCTCCATGCACAGACTGTCAAGGAGTTGTCCAACAAGGGCGCAAAAGTCGTGATTCTCGCTCATCAGTCACGTCCCGGCAAGAAGGATTTCACAACCCTTGCCCAACATGCCGATGCGCTATCTGATATCCTGAACTTAAGGGTTAAGTATATCGATTCACTGTTTTCCAATGCTGCAAAGGAAGCCATCAGATCCTTAAGGCCACATGAGATTCTTTTGCTTGAGAATGTAAGGTTCTTTTCAGAAGAAACCCTTTCAAGAACCCCTCTTGAGCAGTCAAAAACATTGCTGGTAAGTCATCTGTCCCCATTGATTGACTATTTCGTAAACGATGCATTTGCGGCAGCCCACAGGTCCCATGCATCATTGGTAGGTTTTACGGTAAACACCCCCTCCGCAGCAGGAAGGGTGATGGAAAAGGAATTGACCGTAATCCAGGATGCTCTTGATAATGTGGACCATCCTTGTGTATTCCTGCTTGGCGGAATGAAGCCTGATGATTCAATAGATGTTATGGAAAATGTCCTATCTAACGGCACTGCCGATGCTGTCCTGACAACAGGAATCGTTGGAAACATTGTCCTATGGGCATCCGGCGCTGATATCGGTCAGGTCAACAAGGATTTCATCACAAGCAAGGGATATGAGGACATGGTTGCCAGGTCAAAGGATTTGATTGACAGGTTCGGAGATAAGGTAAAATATCCTATCGATGTGGCATGCCAGATTGATGGGGCAAGAGTCGATATCGATGTTGGAGAAATCCCTAATGAATCTATTTTTGACATCGGCGAGAAAACCATAGCATTTTATGCAAACGAAATCAGAAATGCCAAATACATATTTGCAAACGGTCCTGCAGGAGTGTTTGAAGACCCTAATTTTGCGATGGGCACAGAAGACCTAATCAATGCCATGGCAACTTCAGAAGGTTTCACATTGATTGGCGGAGGACACATTGCCGCAGCCACTGCAGGCCTTGGTCTTGAAGACCAGATGAGTCACTTGAGCAGCGGTGGCGGAGCCTGTATCAGCATGCTTGCAGGCAAACAACTGGCTGCTGTTGAGGCTTTGAAAAATAGTAAGGATTAGCTATTAAATATATTTAATAGCTCTTCTGATGATTTTTTTGGATTGTCAGAACTCATTATGGCACTCACTACAGACAATCCTGCAATTCCAGTGCCATTTAGCTCATGGGCATTGTTTAAGTTAATCCCTCCAATGGCCACAACCGGAATGCTTATTGAATCCACAATTTCCTTTAAATCTTTTTTTGTAATTTTTGGAGCATCGTCTTTTGTTGAAGTTGGAAATACCGCTCCTGATCCGATATAATCGGCACCATCCCTTTCAGCCTTTTTGGCCTCTTCGATGGTGGCTGCTGAAACGCCTACGATTTTATCAGGTCCGACCAGTGCCCTTGTGACGTCACATGGCATGTCTGTCTGGCCGACATGAACTCCATCTGCATCCACTGCAAGGGCAACGTCAACCCTGTCGTTGATGATTAGGGGCACATCGTATTTTGCTGTGATTTCCTTCACTTTCAGTGCGAGATTATAAAAGTCAAGTGTGTCGGCGGTCTTTTCCCTGATTTGAACTACGCTGACCCCGCCTTTGATTCCTTCTTCAATTGTCCTTAAGAATTTTTCTACATCGTCGCTTTTGTCTGTGACAAGGTAGAGTGATAAGTCTATGTCATTCATAATATCCTAATGTTTGCTTCGTTTATTAATGTTTCACTGTCTGTTCTGTAGAGATAATCGATTAGATATGCTCTAAATGAACCTGTTCCTTCATCATTCGCATCAACCTTTGCCCTTGCCTTTTCACCGGCAATGTTCATCGCCAATATTGCAACAAGGCTTCCTTCAAATGGACTGGACCCTCCGATGCAGCTTCCGACTATTGATGAGAGCATGCATCCGCTTCCGGTTATGAGGGGCATCATGTCATCGCCGTTGTCGATGACGACGGTGATTTCGCCGTCGCTCAATATGTCAAGTGGGCCGCTTGCCAGAATCACCGTATCCAATTTGTCTGCAAGCTCGCAGATCAAATCGCCGTTTGCCTTCAGGTTTTCTTCGGTGATTATGTCATCGGCATTGACGTCAACGCCTTTTGCGGTGTTGCTTTCATCGAGAACTCCTGACAATTTGGCGATTGCCTTTATTTCACTGATGTTTCCTCTTATTGCAGTGATATCATAGTTTTCAATTAAATCCATTGTTGTCCTATTTCTAAGTTCGGTGACTCCGACTCCGACAGGATCCAAAATTATTGGGGTGTTGGTTTCGTTTGCGGTTTTTGCACTTATCTTCATTGATTCGATTTGGCTTTTGCTCAACTTTCCGATGTTTATTACAAGCACATCAGCTATTGTCACAACCTCTTCAAGTTCTTCTGCATCTTCTGCCATGAAGGGGGACCCGCCAATGGCAAGCACGGCATTTGCGCAATCATTGATTGTCACGGAATTTGTTATGCAGTGTGTTAAGGCATTCTTTTCCTTAATGCTTTTTAAGTTCGTATCTATTCTGTTCAGCAATTCTTTTTCAGTATTTATCATGATTATTAATTATAAATTTTTTATTATTTAAATTTTAATGAAAATATTGCAGTTTACAGTAAAGTATTTAAATGACTTTTATCATAATTCATATTGTTATATGATTTTATTATATTGCCTCGGTGGCTCAGTCTGGTAGAGCGCGAGACTTGTAATCTCGTGGTCGCGGGTTCAATTCCCGTCCGGGGCTTTTAATATTATATTTTTATATAACTTTTTTCAATTATCATTGGAATAATAGTAATATTTATATACTTGTTACAATAATAATCATAATAGTATGTCATCTACATACATTTTTGTGTGTGGGTCCATAGGGTAGCTTGGTCGATCCTTTGGGCTTTGGGAGCCTGAGACTCCGGTTCAAATCCGGGTGGACCCATTTTTCCCGCCTTAGCTCAATTTGGCAGAGCGTTGGACTGTAGATCCAAATGTTGCTGGTTCAAGTCCGGCAGGCGGGATTTTCAATTTATTTATTTGGAATCATATATTTTTTTGTGAAAAATTGCCATTTTTCAGTAACATTTATATATGATGAAAATTATATTAATTGATAGTGTACTATTTGAGGATATGCCCTGGTGGTGTAGGGGCTATCATGTGGGCCTGTCGAGCCCGAGTTGCATAGGCCTGTAGCTCAGTCTGGCAGAGCGCCTGGCTTTTAACCAGGCGGCCGCGGGTTCAATTCCCGTCAGGCCTGTTTCTAATTTTATATTTTAACTTTTTTATTTGGAGGAAAAAATTTGAAAATTGATATTCAAGACCATATGCTAGTACCAAAGCATGAAATCATGACTGAAGAAGAGATTTCTGACGAATTTAGTGATGTGGATTATGATTTTAAAGATCTTCCTAAAATAAAATCTAATGATCCTGTTGTAAAAGCCATAGGTGCTGAACCTGGAAATGTATTAAGGATTACCAGGGAAAGTCAGACTGCAGGCGTTTTCGTAACATATAGGATTGTTGAAGATTAAATATAATTTTAGAGTGTGTGAAATTTAATATAGTATAATTTCTGTATTTTTTTGTTTTTTAGAAATTCATTATAATAAATTTGAACTTAGTTTGAGAGGAATTATCTTAAAGGAGATAGTTAGGAGTAAATTAAGAATAATGATTAAATGAATTAAAGTTAGGTTAATCCTAATAAGATGTTATTTTTATTTAGTTAATTATTTTTATTGCGTACGTAATGTTGGAGGATATCCATGACAGAGAATAATTGGAAATTAGTTGATGCATTTTTTGACAAATATGATTTGGTGGATCACCATATCAA
>CACWUH010000049.1 GCA_902764015.1 uncultured Methanobrevibacter sp.
CCCTTGCGGTTTCGCCACGTGCATAGATTGAGACATCTGCTCCCTGACTGGCAACGGATGTGGCAAGCCCTATGCCGACTCCTCCGGCACCTATAACTAGAATTTTCATTATAATGACCTCAATTCTCATTACTATATTTGTCTTTAGATGTTTATATTGTTTTAGGTTTATCAAAAAATCGCCTTATTTTTAGGAATGCATAATTATTATTGTTAGTTTAGCCTAAAAAAGCCGTCATAACCGATTGATTTAAATATCAGTAATTGCGAATATTAATTTAAGGTGTTGTCATATGGATTATCTTGTAAGAGATGAAAACACCCAAAAGGCCTTTATCTCCGAAGGCAGTTTGGATGTCATCGAAATTTTGAAAACATATTACGGATACATTTACGATTCAATCCAAAGGGAAGGATTCATATTGAAGTACAATCAGTGTAACCTTTTCAAGGAGCTTGTCCTTGATGGAAATGTTGTCGGATTTTGTTCATATGACTATTCAAGGGAATTTATAACCTCTGCTTTGAACAACATCTATGTCCTTCCCGAGTTCCGTGGAAACGGCCTGTTTTTAAATGAGCTCAAAAGGACAATGGTTGAAAACAACAAGCCGAGCATCATGGAGCCGACAAGGCTTGTCGTCGAACTGCTTTTGAGATATGGCTTTGCCGAAAGGGTCACAGATACCCTAGTTGCAAGCGCAATAGAATTTGTGGTTCCCGGAGAGCATGTCATGTCAAATAAGGAATATGGAAATGAGGAGCTCTCAACTCATTTCTATGATTTGGGCGTGTGCAGGTGCATCCACATACTGGACCTGTCAGGGGAACATGTCGCATACAGCTCACCCCTCAATCAGGACATAATCGGATATGACTGCCTTGAGGAAATCGGCGATGACTACATATTCCGAATTGTTAATACTTTTTCTGAAAAGTCTGCGGAATTTTCAAGGATTCTGATGAACCTTGAGGACGGCCTTCCGGTGAAAAGTTACGCCCTCGAGGAGGTAATCGGCGACGGTGAGGAATTTTCGTTCTATATAGAGTCCCTGATTGACGATGCTCACATCACACGCCAAAAGGCCCTTGAAATAACCGAACAGATTAGAAGTGAATATGAAGAGGGAGTCATTTCAGATGAATCGCTGCTGATTCGGCTTGCCTACCTTTTCAACACATCAGCCGAACCGTCAATCAAATCCCATGCCGAGGTCTGCCCCTTCTGCCGGATGCCGATTGACGCCCATGACAAATATTGTCATTTTTGTGGCATCATACTTGAATCTTTGTAATAAATTTTTTATATTGGTATTACTAATATTAAATTGTACATATGAGCCTATTTTCAAAATGGCTTAGTTTAAAATATCTAATGATAATTTTAATAAATGTATAGGAAAATGGTGTGATAATAAATGAATGACAACATGAAATTAGGTTTAATTGCAGCTATTTCAATTATTGGTCTTTTCGTTCTGTCACTGTGGATTACTTCAACACCTGCAAATGCGGACAATTCGGTGAGGTTCGGCATATTGACGTTGCTGCCTCCTCTTGTCGCTATTGTGCTGGCATTCGTAACCAAGGAGACCATTCTGTCTTTGTTCCTTGGTATTTTTGTTGGGGAATTCATGCTGTGCGTAAACGACCTCAATATCATTACTAGTTCAGTTAACGCATTCCTCAATTTGGCTACACAGATAATCGCATGTATGGCCGACCCGTGGAATGCAGGAATCCTACTTCAATGTCTGCTCATCGGGGGAATCATCCAGCTTGTGACAAAGATGGGTGGGGCAAAAGCTCTTGCCGATGCCTTCGCAAAAAGGGCGGACACTCCTAGAAAGGCTCAATTATTCACATGGCTATTGGGATTATGTGTATTCTTTGACGATTATGCAAACTCCCTGATTGTCGGCCCAATCATGAGGCCGGTAATGGACAAATTACACGTATCTAGACAAAAATTGGCATTTGTGGTTGACGCAACTGCGGCACCTGTGGCTGGTATTGCAATCATTTCCACCTGGATTGGTTTGGAAATCAGTTTGATCGCTGCCGGATTCAAATCCGTCGGTGTGACAAACATTACCGGTTTTGGAATATTCCTGCAGACTATTCCGTACAGGTTCTATAACATATTCATACTGATTTTCATCGTGATTTCTGCCGTGACATTATATGAATTCGGTCCGATGAAAAAGGCAGAACAGGAAGCACGTGCCAGAAAGGACGATGAACCTATTGTCGTGCTTGAAGCGCCAGGATTTGAGGAAGTCGAACCTGTTGAAGGCATAAAACTGTCTGTCTGGAATGCAATCATTCCGATAGGCACGCTGATTATAGGTGCTCTCATCGCATTCTACTGGAGCGGATACACTACCATTATGGGTGGGCAAGACCAGGCTCTCATTGCAATCATGAAATCCTCTCCATTATCATTCAATGGTATATATACGGCGCTTGCACAATCAGACGCATCAGTGGCTCTTTTCCAGGCTGCGCTTCTGGCTTCCGTCGTGGCCATTGTCATGGCTGTCGGCCAAAAGATGCTCACTATCGAGGATGCAATCTCCGAATGGCTTGGAGGTATGAAGACAATAGTCATCACTGTTGTAATTCTGCTTCTTGCATGGTCTCTTGGAGGTGTAATCGGCGAAGTCGGAACTGCCGACTATCTTGTAGGGGTTCTTAAAAGCACAATACCTGCATTCATCGTGCCTTCACTTATCTTCCTGCTTGGAGCGCTGATATCCTTTGCGACAGGTACATCCTACGGTACAATGAGTATCCTGATGCCTTTGGCGATTCCTCTTGCATGGGCAATCAGTTCCGGAGACCTGTCATTTACAATCGTTGCCACAAGCGGAGTATTGACCGGAGCTATTTTCGGTGACCACTGTTCTCCGATTTCGGATACTACAATCCTGTCATCGATGGGAACAAGCTGTAACCACATAGACCACGTAAGTACCCAGATGTACTATTCGATATTTGTCGGCATAATCACTATCTTCATCGGTTACATTCCTGCCGGTCTTGGAGTGCCTTTCTACTTCTCACTGCCGGTTGGTATCGTTGCGATGTATGTCGGACTCAAGCTTTTGGGTGAAAAGGTGGACTTTAAAGAAGTTGATGAGACAACCTCATAACTTCTATTTTTTTTCTTTTTTTTAATGATGGGTGTTCGCAAAATATTGATTTTTGTCAATTTCGGCTTAAATAATCTTTTCCATAGTCAAAAAATTGTATATGGCTCCGACACAGCCGGATGCATTTTTGAAACGGCACCTTTCAATTGCAGGTTCGTTTATCGCTTCTGAAGATTTAACTGCAAAGAAATCATGCACGCTGTTTTGTATCTCAGCTATTAAAGCGTCCTGCTCAGAAATTCCTCCGCCTATGCAGAACTTTTCAACATCAAGCACAGACTGTATGGTTACAATTCCTGCTGCAATTGTTTTTGAATAATTTCCAATGACTTCCTTTGCCTGTTCCTCCCCTTCACCATACCTTTCAAAGAGTTCATAACTGTCGATATCGCCTATGCCTTTTTCATTATACGCACGGGTCAGATTTTTGTGGCCCCCTATTTTGCCGAACCTTGTTTTTGTATCGGGATTTTTGAAATTGCTAAGGATGCTTGAAATCTCTCCTGCTGATTCATTGCTTCCCCTGTAAAGCTTTCCATTGAGAATTATTCCTCCCGCTATTTCAGTTCCAAGCCCGATGACCATGCCATTTTCTATACCGGATAGGTTTCCTTTCCAAAATTCCGCCAATGCTATGCATTTTCCGTCATTTTCAATCCACACAGGCATGCCGTATTTCTCTTCCAGTATAGATTTCAGGGGCAAATCGCAAATCCACTTGAATGTGGCTATTATATGGACTATTCCCTTTTCAACATTTATCTTTCCCGGAAATGAGATTGCAACGCCTGCAATCTGATTCAGGTGAGGTGAGATTATTTCATCCAGTGATTCAAATAATTTTCCGGGTTCTCTTCTGGTTTTGATTTCATTGATTTTGATTATTTCCACATTTCTGTCGGTTATTGCGTATTTTATTGAGGTTCCACCAACATCTATTGCCAGGTATTTTTCTTTGCACATATCATGACCACTCTTTCGGGAATTATTTTTTGGGGCTGTTGGATAATAGTTTGTTTTTGAGATATAAATCGCTATTGGTATGCTGTTTATCAAAATTCATGATTTTTAAGGCACTGCCTGAAATTGTCATGATGTTGCACTTATTTTTTCTTTATCCGGTTATTATTGTTATTCCCGGCATGTAAAATTTTTATATTATCACAATCAATAGTGACATATGCACAATGAGGTTACCGTTTTGCTTCCCTGCCTTAATGAGAAAAGAACAATCAGAGCCTGCATTGACAAGGCATTTAAATTCTTCGAGGACTATGATGTTGACGGTGAGGTTCTGGTCGCTGACAACGGCAGCAGTGACGGCAGTATAGCGATAGTAGAAGAAAGTCCCGCACGTCTGGTCAATGTATCTCAAAGGGGTTATGGCGCAGCCATAAGGGGAGGAATTGAAAATGCCTCCGGCAAATACATCATAATGTGTGACTGCGATGACAGCTATGACATGGACAATATGATGCCGTTTCTGGAAAAGTTGAGGGAAGGAAACGATTTGGTGATTGGAAACAGGTATTTGGGCGGCTTTGAAAAGGGTGCAACCAGCTTTTCACACTACTGGGGAGTGAAGGGCCTAACATGGATTGCAAACATTGTCCATGGAACCCGCCTGGGTGATTATCACTGTGGCCTCAGGGGATTCAATCGGGAGAAATTCCTGGAACTTGACCTGCAGAGTTCAGGCATGGAATTTGCAAGCGAGATGATCATAATGGCGCATAAGGGGAAACTTTCGATTTGCGAGATTCCGACAAGGCTTTACCGTGACGGGAGGGACGGTGGCTCTCACCTAAACGTCATGCGTGATGGAATTGGGCACCTGAAGCTGATTTTTTCTTTGATATGATTTTTATGAAATTTGGGATGTTATATTAAAGACAGGCTATCAACGTTTAAGGACGATTTGATCTAGTCGAAAAGATACTGGATTATATTCTTCGCAGTTCTTGTTGCGTTCACCCTATTCAATTTTGAGGAAGTGAATTATTCCCATCCGAAAATTTTATATTTGAAATAAAAATTTAGGCATACCTAAAAATATTTATATCATTACTTAACAATCTATAAGCATGGCCAAAAAATATTTCATAAAAGGGATTTGTTCCAATAATGTTTAAGCGCTTGCATTGGACAAATGATGCTTTGGTAAACATGTTTGAAAGTATAGAAATGTAATTTTATCCATTGAAATTCACTTGTTACACTTTTAGATTAATATCAAAGACATTATGTGATGTTTTCATGGCTATCCACAACAACTAAATCAGGAATAGACGAAAAGTAAAACGATTTAGTCAAAGGAATGGATGATTCATCCATTATATGCTATTTTTGCAGTAGCAAAGGAGGTGACGGCAATTTCATATATTGCCGTAATCTTTCCTCCATTTATTCAAATTTAAAATGATTATATTCTATACTAAATGGTGATGTCATGGGATTTTTTGACAATATGAGAAAGCCTAAGGGAAAGCTGGGAAATATCCAGCTGAAGTCAATGAATAAGGAGCACACTCCTGTATCGCTGTGGGGACTGAAGCATCTCGACATATCTCCGGAGGATACTGTATTGGATATAGGATGTGGAGGCGGAATCAACATCAACAGAATGGCCAAAAAGGCCGGAAAGGTTTACGGCATAGACTACAGCGAGGAAAGCGTGAAGCTATCCAAGGAAGTCAACCAAAAGGAAATCGGTGAAGGCAAAGTTGAAGTTCTTGAGGGCAATGTAGCGAGCCTGCCCTTTGAAGATGACACCTTCAACATCGTAACCGCATTTGAAACCGTATATTTCTGGCCTGATATAGAAAAGTGCTTCGGCGAGGTCAAAAGGGTTCTCAAGCCTGACGGTGTGTTTCTAATTGGTATGGAAACAAACGGATCGGATAACTTCATCATGCGCTTCTGGCAGCATTTCATTGACATGAACCTTTATGATGATTCTCAAATCAGGGGATTTCTCAAAAACAACGAATATTCAGACATTACCGTCTATTTAAGGGACGGCAAAACAAAACAGGAGATAATCAGAAGGATGGACGGAAGCGAATCGAAGGTCAATGATGACTACAGCCAGATTTCGTTTTCTGACAGGTTTCTGCAGTGGATGACTGTCGTTGCTAAAAAATAGTTCTAATAATACTCATCGCAGATGTCCTTGTAGGTGCAGAACCTGCAAAGGAACTGTCTTTTGCGATAGAAATTGCCGTTGTTTACCTGCTTTCTCACTTCATAGAAGGTATCGATGGCCTCGTTGATTTCGGTTGAGTTCATATATTTGCGCTTGTTATCCTCTTCACACACGTCAAGCAGTCTCAATCGTCCGTTTTTGGTAAAGAATATTCCCACCTTTGAAACGTTTTTCTCATAGACATTCTCGACAAGAAGCTTGTAATAGCACAGCTCAAGGCGGTATCTTGAGAACTTGCCAGAATCGCTGGTCTTGTAGTCGATGACGACAAGATCTCCGTTTTCATCTTCAAGGATTATGTCGCATATTCCCGAAAAGCGGTGGATTTCGTCATGAAGGTATTCCTCGTTGCTGAAGAGCTTGTAGTCGTTGTCGACAAAGACTTCCCTGAAAAACACTTCCAGATTGTCAACATGACTTTCGACATCCGGACCCATATCGAGGTCATTGGAAATCTTGAGAAGTTCGTTTTTGATGTCAATCTTGTCAAGTTCGTCTCCGAACCTGTCGGCAAAGGTTTCGGCCACGGAGTGGACATCGCTTCCCAATACCATGTATTCGTTGGGTTCAGCTTCAATCTCTTCGATATATTGCAGTCTAAACTCAAGCGGACATTTCAGGTAGGTATTTATCTTTGATTTGGACAGTCTCATGTTAACACTATTTTTTGATTAATTTGAATCCCTTTGTGGATTTGATAAGTTCATTTTCCTTTCTTATTGTTTCAAGCTTCCTTTCAATATTCTTATTTTCCTTTTCAAGCTTATTAATTTTTCTTTGCCTGTCATAAATCTTAACTCTTGATTCGAACTCATCGCCGCTGTCGGATTTTAGGGCACTATCATAAATATGTCTCTGGCGTTTTGATAGGTCATTTTTGAAATACTCATCGCTTTGCCATTTGTCTGAAAATTTCAGATATCTCCTTTTGATTTCAAAAAACAAATCGGGTTTACATTCATCGGGAGCATCTTCAAACAGTGAATAGATGTTGGTGAATATTCTATAGTATAGCTCCCCTTTATGCCGGCCATATCCGTATTCATCAATCAAATCAAGCAGCATGTCTGATATCTCAATTGTGTCAAGCAATCCCAGTGAAATGCTGTTTGACAGCGAATCTTCGCGAACCCTTCGGTTATATAAATATTTATCATAAAAATATACTCTGTCGGCCTTGAACAGGGCCTTTGTGAAAAATACGTTGTCCTCAAAAAGCAGCCCTTCCGGAAATCTCAAATCATCAATGAACTGCCTTTTAAAAAAGCTTCCATAGGCATTCACTGCAAGTTCCAGGGCAATGTCTGAAACATCATCATATTTGAATACATTCTCGCCAACGCGCTTTTTCAGATATGGCATGCTGTAATATTCATCGTTTATCTGCTCTTTTGTTGTTTCGTTGAAGTTGCTTATCTTGAAGATGGCAAAATCAAGATTGTGTTTTTTTGATATTTCAAGCAGCTCTTCAAGGGCGGTAAGCTCAAGATAGTCATCCCCGTCCATGAAGTAGATATAGTCACTTTTTGCAAGCTCTATTCCTTTGTTTCTCGAAGCGCCGAGTCCCTGGTTTTTCTGGCTGATGATTCGGATTCTATTGTCATTTTTGCCAAACTCATTTAGGATATTTGCTGAATTGTCGGTTGACCCGTCATTGATGCAGATGATTTCAATGTCTGTGAAGGTCTGGTGTGTTATATGGTCCAGGCATTCCTCCAGGTACTTCTCGACATTATATACGGGAACAATAACGGATATCTCAACCATCTTCTCAGCCCCTCATTTCTCTGAATTTGTTCATAATCTTCCAGGACTTTGAGCCTTTGACTTCATCATTGAATGATTTTTCCTTTTCGTATTCCGTTTTAAGCCTTTCGTTTTCGCTGAGCAATTTAGCATATTCCTCTTCTTTTAAATCCAGCTGTGATTTGAAATGAACTTTTTTATATTCCATCAGCGAATCCTGTTTGAGGCCAAGCTCACCTTTGGCTTTCAGATAGTACTCCTCGGTGTTTTCCACAAGTATTTTGTTCAAGATGTTTGATTTCCTGAATGACTCATATTCCATTTCATAATTTTCAAAATACCCTTCATCAAAGACCTCGCGGACTATATCATAGACCTCAACATCAACGTTTCCATCCAGATAAAGCATCAGATTGTTCATATACTTGTCTGAGGTTTTAAAAAGCTTGGATTCATTCAGCATGTCGATGCACTGCCTGTACTGGCAGATGTAATGGTATTTCTTTTCATAGGAATCCAGTTTGTCGAATGACGTCGGCACCATATATCCGTAAAAGTCTATGGCAACGCCATGAATCCTCTCGACTTTGGAAAGGATTTTAGTGAGAAACACCGGATCTTCGCCTCTAAGCAAATCCGGAAATCTGATGTCTGCAACCAAATCTGTCCTGTATATGTTTTTGGTGAAATAAAAAGGAATGCCGTATTCATCTGGCTCGATTTCGCATTCTCCGTCAAAATAATAGAATGTGCCCCTGTCATAATGAGGATTTGGAATGACTTTCCTTTTAGGCGTTAGAAAACTGAGATTTGCCGAAAGCATCTCGGCATCATGCTTTCGGGCGGCATCATACATCATCTCCAATGAATCGTTGCCTATGTATATGTCATCGCCGTCCAAAAATGCGATATATTCTCCTTTTGTAATGTCCAGTCCATTGTTTCTTGCAATGGATGGCCCCTGATTTTCCTGATTGATGACAACTATTCTTTCATCTTCAGAATACTCATCCAATATCTTTAACGAACTGTCGGTTGACCCGTCATTGATGCATATGATTTCAATGTCGGTTAATGTTTGACTGCATACGCTGTCAAGACATTCTTTCAGGTATTTTTCATTATTATAAATGGGAATTATGACAGATATTTTAACCATTTGGCCACCTTGACAATAACCTATTTAATATTTAAACTATATATTTTTAATTATCATATAAGGAGAGTATTCAAATGAAAGTTATAGCACTTCAAGCAAGCCCTCGTGTAGGCGGAAACTGTGACGTACTGATGGACGAAATGATAAAGGGAATCGAGGAAAACGGTGGAGAGGTAGAAAAATACTACCTTGAAAGATGCGACATCGCACCATGCAAGGCATGCATGCACTGTGCCGAAAACCCTGAATGCGTAAGGGCAGACGACGGAAACAAGATAATCGATGACCTGGTTGCTGCAGACGGCGTGATATTTGCAACACCAATCTACTACGGCCAGATGTCCGCACAGGGCAAACTGATCATTGACAGGTTCTATGCAATCGGCCAGAACCCTGACAAGAGCCTTTCCGGAAAGGCCGCACTGATATTTACTGAAAACCAGCCTGAAGGAACCTACGAACAGTACATTGAGCTCACCAAGTTCTCACCGTTCACATTCATGGGCTATGAGGTTCTAGGTCATGTGGATGCCGGAAGCGCAGGACCAGCCGGAATCGTTGCCGAAGAGCAGAAGGACAAATTGAAGGAAGCTTACGAATTAGGTTTAAAATTCTAAACCTAATCCACTATTTTTTTTAGTGAATATATAAATAAACTAAAATGCATACATAATTCTATAGAAATGTTGTAAGATGATTAATTTATCATTAGAACGGTGGAATTATGAATAAAAAAATTATTTTGATTCTTGCATTGGCATTGGTGTCATTCTTAATGGTTGGCGCTGTCAGTGCCGAAGGTCTATTTGACTTTTTAGGAAGCTACAATGGATCCGCTCCGACAGATGGCAACTACACATTCGTTGTAGGATTCAGCGAGTTTCCTCCATTTGGATATACTGATGTCAATGGAGGATACACAGGATTTGACCTTGACCTTGCAAAGGAGGTTGCAAAAAGAAACAACTGGACATTCAAGGCCCAGCCGATAATCGACTGGGAAAGCAAGGAGGTCGAACTCAATTCCAATGAGATAAGCTGCATCTGGAGTGAATTTTCCATTGACGGAAGGGAAAATGAATATACATGGTCAGAACCTTACTTCAACAATTCCCAAGTCTTTGTCGTAAAGTCAGATTCAGGCATTGATTCTGTAACGGATTTGAAGGGCAAGGTTGTGGAGACCGAAAGTGAAAGCAGCGCTTTAAATGCAATCGAAAACAATAAGACATTGAAGGACTCACTTGGAAAGGTCAATGAGGTCAACGATTATGATGAGTCATTCATGGACCTGCAGTCAGGGGCATGTGATGCGGTCCTATTGGACAGTCCGTCTGCAAAGTATCGCATAGCCGAAATGTTCAAAGACGATGGCTTCAAGACACTTGACGAGCCTGTTGCATATGAAAAATACGGTGTTGCATTCAAAAAGGGAGATGATGGGCTGAAAAATCAGGTCCAAAAGACCCTTGATGAGATGTATAAGGACGGAACCGTCGACAAGATTGCTCAAAAGTACAGCGATTATGGAATCCCTGAAGGGATAATCCATCCATAATCCATTTTTTTTAGGTGAGTTGGCCATGGGTTTAGGTTCACTGTTCAAAAGAAAAAAGAAGGAAAAAAAGGAAGAGGTCGTTGAGGATTGCCACATTGAGATAAATACGGATGAATGCGATGCATGCGAAAAATGTGCAACAGCATGTCCGAACAATGTATTGATAATTGTGGATGACGCATCGACTGTCCGTGACCCTCAGGTGTGCAAAAGCTGCAGGGTATGCATGGCAATATGCCCAAATGACTGCATCACAGTCAGCTGATGTTTTCCCGGATTGTGTCGATGAAGCTTCTGTCTTCCAATTTTATTATTTTAGTAACTTTATCTGATTTTTTGATTTCAACGGTGTCTCCGCTTGCCAGTTCAATAGGAATGCCGTCATGAAGGACATAGGCGGATGTGTTGTCCCTAAGCTCTGTTATTTCTATTTTTACTGTCGACCTTTTTGAAAGGATAATGCTTTTGTTGAGCACAGTATGGGGAGCAACCGGTGTCAGAGTCAGTATTTCCGCAGTCGGGTCAACGATAGGTCCTCCGCAGGAGAGATTATATGCAGTGGATCCCGTTGGTGTGCATACCATTATTCCATCGGCTATATATGAATTGATTAATTTGTCATTGACTATCGCATCAAACCTCACGACTCCGTTAATGTTTTTAGAGATTGCAATTTCATTCAGCGATTCGGGAATGCTTATCACATCTCCATTTTGCCTAATGATGCTTCCTTCCACCATCATCCTGTCTTCGACATGATAGTTTCCATCAAGGATGTTGTCCAACGCATTTTTCAAGTCATCAGGATTGACTTCAGTGAGATAGCCTAAAGTACCGGTATTGACTCCAATTATAGGCTTGTCGGTCAGTGAAGCGGTTTTAAGGAATGTTCCATCCCCTCCGATTGAGAATATGATGTCGGCTTTTTTGCTGTCATCGACAATTTCGATATCTCTGCGTTTATGAATATCTTCATGGTTTTAATTATGTCTTGAAAACTAATAAAGATTTTCCACTAAAATTATTTGATATCGCTTTGATAATATTGATGGTTGTCTCATTGCTTTCGATTAAACCAAACATGATTTCAATATAATCATACATAGCATCGATTGTTGAAAATCGGATTGATGCAATCTACATTAGTGAAAGAATATTTGAGATTTTTGGGCATTTTTGCAAAAATACATTAATTAAAAAGCAGAAATATTAATTTAACAAAAAAAGTTTTGGAGAATTCATATGATATATTCAACAGAAATCGAAAACATGTGTCCTGTGAGGAAGGGCGCAAACCACGACCCTGCTCCAATACCTGAAGAGGGCAAATGGGTAAAGGCA
>CACWUH010000050.1 GCA_902764015.1 uncultured Methanobrevibacter sp.
TCATGAACAAAAAATATCCGATTGCAATCATTGCAATATTAATAATAATCTGTGCAGCCGCATTTGCACTCACCAACTCCAATACTTCAAGCAATGGCTCGATTAGTATTGATGCAAATGCGCTAGAAGAGAGAGGAAACCTTGTCGTTGACTCTGAAAGCATGAAAGAAGATAATGTGAAATACCAAAGCGACAGCGCCGATGTCAACGCTGTTTTAGTCAAGAATGGAGGATCATTAATATTATCCAATGCCCTCATTGACAAAACCGGCGACACTGCAACCACCGGAGACGATGCAGACTTTTACGGCGTGAATTCTGCGGTTCTGGTGAACACAAACGGCACAATGGACATTTCAAATGCCGAAATCACAACCAACTCAAAAGGGTCTAACGGAATCTTTGTAACCAATGCCAATGCCTCCACATCAGGCAACAGCGGTTCAGGAGAAGGTGGTGAGCCACCTGAAGCCAATGGAAATGGTGGCGAGCCACAGGAAATGCCTGACGGACAGGGTACAGGAGAAGGTGGCGAACCACCTGAATCAACCGGAAACGGCGGCGGTGACGGCAGCCAACCTCCTGAAAAGCCTGACGGACAGGGCGGAAGTCCCAGCCAAAGCACTGTTGAAGGAACGACCGAAGCGAAGATAAACAATGTGAAGATTACCACACACTCCGACAAGTCAAGAGGCCTTGATGCCACCTACAACGGTAAAATCAATGCAGAAAACGTCATCATCAATACCGACGGCCAGAGCTGTGCCGCCCTTGCAACAGACCGTGGAGAGGGTGAAGTCCATGTCGACAACTCTGAAATCAACACCGGAGTCAGCAAAAGCAGCGGCAGAGGATCACCATTGATATATTCAACCGGAAACATTACCGCCGACAATACCCACGGAACATCCTACGTGTCCCAGATTGCCTGCATCGAAGGCAAGAACTCAATCGAGCTGGACAACTGTGACCTGACAGGCTATGCAGAAGGAAACAGACAGGATGGAGACACATACGTTGATTTGGGAGGAATATTCATCTATCAAAGCATGAGCGGAGACGCAGATGTCGGAACATCCACATTCACCGCAAAAAATACCAAACTGACAATAGCCGAAGACTCTCCGGTAGCCTCTGAGGCTCCGATGTTTCACATAACAAACACCGCATGTGTAATCAATCTGGAAAACACCCAATGCAGCTTCAAAAGCGGAACATTATTAGAGTCATCCGGCCAGAATCAATGGGGAAATGAAGGATCAAACGGCGGAGTCTGTGAGTTGAACACGAATAATGAAGACCTTACAGGCAATGTCATTGTCGATTCAATCAGCTCCCTTGACTGGAACATGAAGAACACTAAATTTTCAGGAGCCATCAACTCAACCGGAAACACGACCGTAAGCGTAGGTGAAGGCTCAACCTGGACCCTGACCGGCGACAGCACTGTCTCATCCCTTGAAGTTTCAGGAAACATCGAGTATGGAGACTACTCGATTACAGTGAATGGACAGGCCTACAACAGTTCAAATCCATTCAAAAAATAATTAGTTTTTTTAGAGGAATATTATTCCTCTATCCATTCTTTTGCTCTTGAAACATCACCCGTGAATCTCATTCCCTTTGCAAAATCAAGTTCAGGGTAAGCGCTTGCCAAATCATTTACGCACTTATCGATTCCAGACCCTCCTGAAGTGCAGAATGCCTTAATTGTCTTTCCGCTTAAATCCACACTTTCGATGAATGTGTTAATTATTGAAGGTGCTGTATACCACCATACCGGAAAACCGATAACCACCGTGTCATATCCGCTTACATCACATGACTTTACAATAGGAGGACGGAATTGCCTGTCGTTCATCTCTATTGTTGATCTGGAGTTTTTGTCAGTCCAGTCAAGGTCCTCAGGAGTGTAGATTTCTTCAGGCACTATTTCAAATATGTCATAACCGTTTTCATTTGCTATTTTTTCAGCCACATTTCTGGTTACACCACTAGCTGAAAAATATGCTACCAATACATTGCTCATTTTATCACCTATTTAAAAATAAGCCTCCATATCATATAATTGTTTACATATGAAAAAATTGACCCTAAAAACTAATGAATTTTCCAAACTGAAGTCAATTTTTAGGTGAATATTGCCAATGAAAAATCATATTAAAAAGTTGAAACATAATATATTACATTATTAAATTAATGAGGGTAATGAAATGTCAAAGCCTGTTGTTGCGATAACAAGACCTAAAGACAGGGCCAAGAAAGCCTGTGAAATTGTTGAAAGATTGGGCGGCGTGCCGATTCTTGCACCGACACTCGATTTGAAGCCTGTCAACACTCAATCCCTTAAGGATTTGGTTGCAAGAAAGGAGGAACTTGATTGGATCATTTTCACCTCCCCGACAACCATAGTCTCACTGAAGCAGTTTCATCCGGACTTTTTGAAAACCCTGGACTGCAAATTGGCAGTGATTGGTAACAAAACCGGCAAATTGGCTGAAAAGGAAGGTTTGACAGTTGACTTGATGCCTGAGGACTTCACAGCCGAAGGCCTTATTGGAGAGTTCAAAAAGCAGGGAATAACCGGAAAAACGATTGGAATTCCAAGAACCGCCTCTGCAAGGCCCGTGCTTCCTGAAGAGCTTGAAAAACTTGGAAACACAGTCATCTTAGCCGAAGCCTACAAATCACTGTTTCCGATGGACGAGAATGCGGTCAAAAATCTCATTGAAAAAATCGAAAACAGGGAAATCGATGCAATCACATTCACAAGCCCCCTGACCGTTGAAAACTTCTTTGAGATAGTGGATGACAAACAAAAGATTGTCAGACTGCTTTCTGAAAACCTTCTGACCGTCTGCATCGGCCCCATTACCGCAAAGGTTCTTGACAAATACGGCATTGACCACATTTACCCAGACACATACACGGTTCCAGACATGATGGAACTGCTATTTGAAGAATTAGAGGTGCTAAAATGATAACTATCTGGCCACAATACTTAAATAAAAACCTGACCCTAAAGGAAGGGCGCAAAATCGCCAAGGAATATGCGGTTTCAGACCCAAGCATTTCAGATATCGAAAGGGCAGCAAAAAGACTCGGACTGCAGTACAGCGTTCAAAAGGATGTATCATACCCTGGAAAATGGTATGAAAAATCCGGAAGAGTGCTTGTTGAATGGGAAGGAACAAAACTGGAGCTTCTGCGTGAAGTGAGCGGTGAAATCAAAAATATGAGAAACTGATTATTATGCAAATGCCACAAGAAATGTCTGAACAGTACCGCAAGGCAAGAGAAATCATCGAATCATCAACCGACATCAAGGTCTATTCACATATCGACTGTGACGGAATCTGTTCGGGCGCAATACTATCAACCATACTAGACAGACAAAATAAGGATCATGAAATAGAATTCGTCAATCTGGACGTTTTGGACAACATGGATTTGGACCATGAGCTTACGATATTTTCCGATTTGGGCTCAGGCCAGCTGATTGATGCAAAGGCAAAGGAAGGCCAAAAGATAATAATCCTTGACCACCACCCTCCACTAAGGGACATTGACTATGGAAACGACAAGGAATACACCTATCTTGAAATCAATCCCCACCATCATGGCATCGACGGTTCATATTACGTTTGCGGCGGAGGATTGTGTTATTTCCTTTCAAAGGAATTTGGATACACAGATTTAAGCTGGATTGGAGTGCTTTCGGCCATTGGAGATATGCAGAATACGAGAAGCGGACACTTCGAAGGATTGAATGAGACCATCCAGCAGGACGCAATCGACGGAGGATACCTTGAAGTCATAAGAAGCGACATAAACATCTACGGAAGGAATACTCGGCCGCTGTTTGTGGCCCTTTCCTATTTCAATGACGTCAAGCTCCCAATCACCAACAATACCACCGAAACAATGGCCGTTCTGGAAGAGCTTGGAATTGATGAAAAGAACAACAGAAAAACCCTGAATGAGCTTACGATGGAAGAGAAGGGCAAGCTTTACCAATGCCTTTCCGGAATGATTTCAAAAGTGGTTCCCGGAAGATATGTCCAATACATTCCACAATTGATTATAGGAGATTCATACACGTTCATCAAGGAAGACAAGGACAGCTTTTTAAGGGACGGCTCGGAATTTTCAACCGCCATGAACGCCTGCGGAAGAAATCATGAGGAGAAAGTGGCGATGGAAGTCCTGAAAGGCGACAGGTTCCTGGCATTGGACGAGCTTGAAAGCATCAGCAGAGACCACAGGCGCAACTTGGCACAGGCCATAGAAAAGGTCAGTGAAGGTGAACAATCAAATATAATTGAACTCGAAAACTTGCAATATTTCGATGGAACGGGCATTAAACCTGAAATTGTCGGCACCATAACCGGAATGATATTAGGATACTGCAATTGGAAAAAGCCAGTAATAGGATTTACCCAAACTGATGATTACGGACTTAAAATCTCACTTAGATGTTCCAGGCTCCTTTCATATGATGGAATCCATTTTGGAAACATGATTCGCAAGGTTTCAGCCGAAGTTGGCGGAACAGGTGGGGGACACTCCATGGCATGTGGAGCTTATATACCTATCGACAAAAAAGAAGAATTTTTTGAACGATTCAACAATGAACTTGAAGGCCAACTAACAAATTAGTATATATACTAGTAAAGATAAAAATATCAATTAATCAATTACAATTGAGGAATGAAAATGATGAAGGCATTTAAAAAAAGAGGTGCATTGACACATTTCCAGATACTAAGTGAAATATCAAAACAAGACCCTCATCTCAAACAAAAAGATTTGGCTGAAAAATTAGACATCACAATCCAGGCTGTTTCCGAAAACATCAAAACACTAATTGAATTAGGATATATAACTTCCAAGGACGGAAGATCACCATATAAGATTACTCAAAGCGGCATCGACAAGGTTAAAAAGGATGCAATAAACTTAAGAAAATATAGTGACTCCGTTCTAGAAACCATGAACCACTACAAAACAATATGGCCTGCCATTGCAAAGGAAGATTTGGAAAAGGACGATATTGTCGGCTTATACATGGAAGATGGAGTTTTATATGCTCATAAGAAGGAAGAAAACGCAACAGGCGTTGTTCTTGAGGACGCTGAAGCCGACATGGATGTGGCACTGACCAACCTTACAGGCATGATTGACATGAATGTGGGCGAAGTCACCGTCATAAACGTTCCGACAATCAAGGACGGAGGATCAAAAGCAAGCGATTTGGATTTGATTAAAAACGTCTATGAGAAAGGAACAAACAGCGGCGAAGAAATAGACAAGATAGCCGTTGCAGGTACCGTTTCAAGAGCAATAGTTAGAAAGCTCGGATTAAGCATTGATATTGAATACGCCGCCCCCCAAGCAACTGCAAATGCTGCACGCAAGGGATTGAATGTCCTTGCAATCTGTGTGGGCGACATGAGCAAAGCGTTTACACGCGAGCTTGAAAACGAAAAGATAAAGTTCAACATTATAGATGGTGGAAAATAGCTATTTTTCCACTAGCATTTTCAATAATGCGGCTGCCAATTTTGAATTGTCGCAACCTGCATTATCAACCCTTTTTTTATATTTTCCCAAATCACCATCATTAATAAGAGATTTAGCATCGTCCAACAACTTTTGAGATTTGATGTCTGCTATTTCACGACGCGTGGGAAACTCCTTTTCGATGATTTTGACATTGTTTGCCTTTCTGATGGCATCATATCTTTTTTGTTCATCCTTTGAAACCAGCGTGAATGCAAATCCATTTTTGCCGGCCCTTGCGGTTCTTCCTATCCTGTGGATATAGTCATCCAGGTTTTGGGGAACGTCATAATTGATGATGGATCCTATATCGTCAATATCGAGGCCACGGGCGGCCACGTCCGTTGCAACCAGTATGTTTATGTTGCCGTTTTTGAACTTGTTCATCACCTTGTCCCTCATCTGTTGGGTCATGTCCCCATGAATGCTACCGACCTTAAAATCATCCTTCAGATGCTTATTGACAAAATTGACGCTCTTTTTGGTATTGCAAAAAACCAGTGCCAACTTGACGTCATATGCCTCCAACAATCTGGTCAATCCATTGAATTTATCTTTAATATCACATTTGAAGGCATATTGGGTTATCTTTGGAATGTTCTGCCTTTTGTCCGAAATCTTTATGAATTTCGGATTCTTTTGATAGTTTTGAGCAATCTGTCTAATCTCTCGGGGGATTGTAGCTGAAAACAATAGGGTCTGCCTTTGATGTGGAGTATTGGCCAGAATCGTTTCAATGTCTTCCCTAAAGCCCATCTCAAGCATTTCATCAGCCTCATCCAAAACAACACTTTCGATTCCTATCAAATCAAGGTTTTCCCGTTCAATGTGGTCGATTACCCTGCCAGGAGTTCCGACAACGACATGAACGCCCTTTTTGAGCACACGTGTCTGCTTGCCGATCGGCTGGCCGCCATAGACCGCAAGCACCTTTAGCTTCTTGATTTTGGAGCCTGCCTTTTCAATTTCGGATGCAACCTGCATGCACAGCTCCCTTGTCGGACACAATATGATTGCCTGCGGAGATCTGTCGGGAATGAAAACCTTTTCAAGGACAGGTATTGCAAAGGCAATCGTTTTTCCAGAACCCGTCTGTGCCTGGCCAATCAGGTCATTTCCCTTCAAGGCCAGAGGTATTGCAGATTCCTGAATTGGAGTCAGCCTTTCAAAGCCCATATCATCAATGGCACTTTTGATTTCATCGGATATGTCTAATTCATCAAAATTCATTATTTTAATATATAAAAAACAAGTTATTTAACCATTTAGATTAGTTTGGACTGGACCGATTTGGATGGGAACTCATAGAGAAACTCAAAGACATCGCCGAATTCTGTTAGGATCCCATGCTTGCGGGCCCTCCTTTTAAATATTCTCATCAGCAGGTCATTGTTTGGGGAAGGTATCTCATAATCATTGCCGAATTCCTTTATGTAGGTTTCCTTAAGGCCAGGGAAATGCTTATCCAAATTTCTGTAGAAATACTCCCTGTTGCCCTTTCTTAGGGTAAGGCCCATCTGAAAGCAGAATATTCCACGGACATTGGTGTCGATGCAATAGTCCAAAATCGAATTTATGTTCTCCTCAGTGTCATTGATGTAGGGCAGAATCGGGCACAGCCACACAACCGTTGGGATTCCCACCTCATCCAATGTCTTCAACACTTCAACGCGCCTTGATGTCGGGCAAACGTTAGGCTCGATAACTTTGCATAGCTCGTCATCAGCTGTCGTTATCGTCATCTGGACAACCGCCCTTGACTTCTCATTGATTTTCTCAAGCAAATCCAAATCCCTCAAAATCAAATCGGACTTCGTGATGCAGGTAAACCCGAAGCCGTACCTGTAAATCAGCTTCAATGATTTCCGGACGTATTCCAATCTACTTTCAAGGGGAATGTAGGGGTCGGTCATCGCGCCTGTGCCGATCATTGCAGGTGGTCTTTTGAGGAGCTCCTTTTTTAAAAGCTCAAGGGAATTCCGCTTAACTTCAATATCCTCAAATTTGTGATTCATTCCATAGACTTCGCTTCTCGAATCGCAATATATGCAGCCGTGGGTGCATCCACGGTAGAGATTCATCCCGTTTTTTGGTGACAGTATACTTTTAGAATTGACATAGTGCATATAATTCTATTTGGTCATTTAGGTTAATTAATTATACCATCATAAACAAAATACAGATTATGGAACATAAAAAGATTACCGGATACAAAAAGGAGTATGAAATCAAAGACCATCCTAAAGTAAAAGGCCTTCAGATAATCGAAGGCAAAAACAATTTCCCGATAAGTTGGCTGAACCAGCAGGGATATTGCGAATACCAGCTATATCTCGAGCACATAAAGGGCATCGAAGCGGGACCTACAAAAGCAATGACGCAAGGAAGCAGGAAACACAAAGAACTCGAGGACATATTCAATAAGGACGCAACACCTGCAAAATTCGAGGATGCCGTCGAAGAATCAAAAACGGAAGCTGTGATGTCAAGGGAAGTCTTTGTGACCTCACCAGAATATGGAATCAGAGGATACATCGATGAGATATGGATGAAGCCTGATGAAATCGTGATAATCGATGACAAGCCTGGAAGAACACCCTATGAATCAACAATGAATCAGGTAAGGGCATACTGCCTTGCATATAAGGACATGACCGGTGATGAGCGAAAGATTAAAGCTGCACTCAGAGAAAGGGGAACAGATAACCTGTTCTGGATTGAAGTCTTCACGCCGGACATCGAAAAGCAGATCAGATTCACAATCGACAGGATGCTGGGACTCTTTGACGGGACAAAACCCTTCAAGGCGACAAAGAATCCAAGAAAATGCAGGTCCTGCAGATTCAAGGACCAATGTGAGAATGCACAATGAACAAAAAAACAGTTTCGATAATCCTATTAATCATATTTTTGATAACGACAGTCCTGACAGTGGCCAATGTCTTTTTAAGCGATGAAAACACAGAGATTAACCAAACTGAAACATTGACGGTTGAAAACAAGACAGTCAATTATGAAAAAGCGGGAAAATGTCTTGAAGTGATTGACGGAAACACCATTCAGGTTTACGGCATCGGCAAAGTCCAGCTGACACAGATTGGCTTGACAGAAGGGGATGCGAGTTTCGCTCAAGCAAAGGACTTCGTCAGCGAAAAGTGCCTTGGAAAAACAGTGTATCTAGATGTCGACGACAAGCAGCCGAAGGACAAGTACGGCAGAACACTGGCCATAGTCTACACTAACGATACAAACGTCAACAAAGAATTGTTAAAAAATAACCTGGCCAAGGTATCCTATTTTGAGCCTAGCGAATTTGAAAAGGGACTGGACTAACTAAACGACCCTGTTCAATCCCAAATATATTTTGTTTTTCTTGTATACCTTGTCCAAAATCTCGTTCCACTCTTCAATGGTGATGCGACCCTTGTTGGGTATCATGTTATCAAGTGAAGCTTCAGTCACGTTCAGGATATCGGAAAGGACATAAGACAGTGTTCTGCCGGTCAGCGACAAATCATAAGGATCATAGCCCGTTACCGCCAAAACCCAAACATTATCCTTTGAGGAACTGTTATACTCCCTTCTAAGCGAATCGTACCAGCTTGCAATTTGGGTATCGTCACAGCCTATGCCTTCGCCAATGGAAATATAATAATCCTCACCCGTAAAATCAATAGAATCAATAGCCTTTTGGATTTTATCTTTAAGCTCTGGAGAATCCAAATCCAATTCGTACTCATTGTTGGTAATCGTGTCGGACAAATAGTTTTCAAGTTCCTTGATATTCTTGAAATAGCCTAAAGGCTCCAGCCTATCAGGGTCCCTGTCGCATAAATCATATATCAAATCCTCATCCACATCAACGATTTCATAGCCTTCAAGCTTATGGGACTTGTATTCCTTGAAATCTATGCAGTAGTTTTCCAAATCGTCCTTATTTAAATACCAAAGCACCTGAACTTTCTTTATCATATTATCCTAAGCAATTACCAGTCATTAACAACAGTGGTTCTTGTAATATTGTTCAATATCCTATCAGTATTCAAGAATCTGCCGAAAAGCCAATCGAAGACAATAGGAATCCAATATATTTTAGTTAAATTACGTACAAGAGCCTGTAACCAAGAAATATTAGCCCCATTTCTGGATTTGACCTGCAATCTCATTATAGCCTTACCTATGCTTGCTCCAAATATTTTTTCGCATAATACAAAATAAAGCAATCCTAAGATTGGTATCAGCCATGGTAAGTACTGATATACCTGATAAACGTTTTTAGGGCCCATTATACTGTATAAGAAAAATGATATAATCCACATAAATGCTGAAACTACTAAGAAATCCATTATATATGCAATAACTCTTCTTGTAAATATTGTAGCCATTTAATCACCTCAGCAAACTCTAGGAACCGGATCGGCTATCGGCGCTTCAAGGATTCTTTCACCGCCTATAGGAGTGTTGACAACAACGTAATCCCCTTCAACAACTTCACCGATAATTGCGGCATTTTCACCATACTTTTCGCCTTTGATGGCTTCAAGGATTTCCTCTGCCTTGTCGGCCTTAACGCCCATGACGACCTTTCCCTCATTAGCCACTTCAAACGGATCAATGCCCAACATTTCAGATACCGCATGAACTTCCTCCCTGATTGGTATTGCATCCTGTTCAAGCACAACACCTACACCCGCCTTTGAAGCCATTTCATTAATGGCATTGGCAAATCCGCCACGGGTAGGGTCCTTCATTGCGGTAACCCCGCCAATTTCTAAAGCTTTCTTAATTATATTCCACATAGGAGCAACATCCGATTTCAAATCGGTGTCAAAGCCAAAGCCTTCCCTAAATGACATCAGACTCATTCCATGGTCACCCAGACTGCCGGTGATGATAATCTTATCGCCGACCTCCAGGCCCGAATCACGGACAACTTCACCTTTCTTGGCTATTCCTATGCCTGTTGTGACCATGACAATGCCGTCAAGCTTATCCTGAGGCATCACTTTGGTGTCTCCAGTAATGACTGCAACATCAACCTCCTCACAGGCCTCATTTAGGGATTTCATGATTTTGTCCAAATCTTCAATCGGAAAGCCTTCCTGCATGATGATTGCATTGGAAATGGCCAATGGACGAGCTCCCATAACAGAAACGTCGTTGATGGTTCCTGCCGCCGAGATTCTTCCAATGTCTCCTCCCGGGAAAAACAACGGATCTATAGTGTGACCGTCGGTTGTCATGACGATTTCATAATCCCCCAATGGGATTGATGCTCCATCATCCAAGTCATCCAAGCTAATGCCGCCATTCACGCTTTTTTTAGTGAGATTATCCAAAACAGTACTGGCAATCAGATTGGCCATCACCTCTCCGCCGGCACCGTGATTCATATTGATTTTATCCTCTGACATTTTATCTCCTAATTAAAAAATATAATTAATGAAATAATATTTGTTAAAACAAGTATATAAAATTATGAAAAAAATGTTAAAAAAAAGAGAATTTAAAGATGGGTATCTTTAAATTAAAATTCCGTTGATGACACCGTCCTGACCAGGTCTGGATGTCACTTTGGCATTACCTTCAGGGGTTTCTACAATAGCACCCTTGGTAATGATGTTCCTTCTGACGTAGTTAGGGTTTGCGCTGTTTTCTATTACCCCGAGAATGTCTACGACCTTGGTGTTTCCATCGGCGTCGGTAACGTTAATCTTATTGCCTGTAGCTAACCTGAGCTTTTCGTTTCCGCCACGGGTTCTGATTTTTCTTAATTTTTTTTCGTCTAATCTAGTTTCTGCAGGATCTCTTCCTAATTCAGATTTCCTTTTTCCACGGTTTGCAACA
>CACWUH010000051.1 GCA_902764015.1 uncultured Methanobrevibacter sp.
AATTAGTAAAATTAGCAGAAGATGTCGGTTTTGAATACGCTTGGATCACAGACCACTACAACAATAAAAACGTATACGAAACTTTAGCATTACTTGCAGCAAATACTGAAACCATTAAAATGGGTCCTGGTGTAACCAACCCATACGTAAGAAGTCCTGCAATTTCTGCTTCAGCAATCGCAACTATTGACGAAATCTCAGACGGAAGAGCTACTTTCGGTATTGGTCCTGGTGACAAAGCAACTTTCGACGCTTTAGGAATCGAATGGACTAAACCTGTATCCACTATTAAAGCAGCAATCGCTGACATTAACACTTTATTAGCTGGAGAAAAAACCGAAGGCGGAGCACAATTAGGCGGAGTAAAAGCTGTCCAAGAACACATTCCTGTGTACATGGGAGCACAAGGTCCTAAAATGTTAGAAACCGCTGGAGAAATCGCTGATGGTGTATTAATCAATGCTTCCAACCCTAAAGATTACGAAGCAGCAATGCCTATGATCAAAGCAGGTCTTGAAAAAGCTGGAGCTAAAGACTTCGATGTAGGTGCATACACTGCAACCTCAATCGGTCCTGACTCTGACGCAGCTAAAAACGCAGCTAAAATTGTAGTTGCATTTATTGCAGCAGGTTCACCACCTCCAGTTATTGAAAGACACGGATTACCTGATGGATTCAACGCCAAAATGGGTGAATTCTTAGCAAACGGTGACTTCGGTGGAGCTATCGGCGCTGTAACCGATGAAGCACTCGACGCATTTTCCGTATGTGGTACTCCTGACGAGTTCATCCCTAAAATTGAAGGCTTAGCTGAAATGGGCGTAACTCAATACGTAGCAGGATCCCCTGTTGGTAAAAACGTAGAAGAATCCATTAAATTATTAGGAGAAGTAATCGCAAGTTTCTAAACTTGCTTTCTTTTCTTTTTTTATTTTTTTAGACCCTTATACACAACTTAATAACATACTATTTTTGACATAATTTTAATTATAACTTCCATATAATAATATTATAATGGAAATTGAAAACTTAACAAAAGAAATCAGGCAAAGAGCCTTTGATAGAAAAGAACCAAAAACCCCCGAACAGGTTGGGGCAAGCTGGTATAATGATGATTTGACTTACGACGGCGTTGCAAAGACATTATTTATGATTCTTCCCACCCCAGGTTGTGCCTGGGCATTGGGAGACAGCGGCGGATGCACCATGTGCAGCTACGTGTCGGACTGCACCCTGGAGCCGATTGATACCGAAACCATCCTGAAGATATTCCACGAACATCTCTCCAGACATCCGATAGCCGAAGAGGACAGGATTTCAGTGAAGCTCTTTGCATCCGGAAGCTTTCTGAATCCCTATGAGCTTCCAAAGGATGCCCGTGATGAAATCCTTGAGACATTGATTGGATTGGGAAACGTCACCGAAATCATCGTCGAGTCAAGGCCGGAATATGTGAAAGAGGAATATCTCGACGAGATATTTGAAATCATAGGAGACACGCTGTTTGAAGTCAGCATCGGACTTGAAACCTCTAACGATTACACAAGACTCAATAAGATCAACAAGGGATTTACCCGCAACGACTTTGAGGAAGCAGTGAAGCTGATGCAGAACCTGAAGGAGACAAAGGGATACAACCTGAAGTCCAAGGCATATATCTTCGTAAAGCCTATTCTTGTATCCGAAAGCCAGGCCATTTCAGAAGCGATTGAAACCGCACACTACTGTGATTCGGTTGGCGTTGACAGACTGTCATTCTGTCCGGCGACAATACACAGCGGAACCGTAATCGAAAGATTCTGGAGAAAGGGAGCCTACCAGCCTCCATGGATCTGGTCATGTGTCGAAATCATAAACACCGTAAGGGACGAGCTGGACATTCCTGCACTCATGGACACATCAGGATTCGGCTCAAGGCGAGGCCCGTACAACTGTAAAAAGTGCAGCAAGGACCTGAAGCATATGATAATAGCCAACAACCTGACGCAGACAAAAATCGAGCATGACTGCGAGTGCAAAGGCGAATGGCTGGCCCAGGTCAGGAATTCGGATATGAACTCATCGACCGTTGAGATAAAGCATATCCCATTATATTAATATATCTTGAATCATTAATTATTACTTGGAGGAAAAAATGAAAAGCAAATTTATTAGCATACTGGCCATGGTGCTGGGACTGATTATCATCATATTCCCTATTATGGGAGTCATTGGAGTGGCCGATTTGATTGGATTGTCAATACTTCTGATATCCATTTACCTACTCGTTGTTGGAGTGGCAATAATCGACTACAATAAAAGAGGAGCGATACTTGACATTATTTTGGGAATGGTATTGCTGATTGTAAGCCTTTGCCTGATATATAATGTGGGAATATTCGGATTTTTAGCTCAAATCACATTATATCTTGCAGGAATAACTCTGATTATCGTCGGAGTGGTGTCACTGATAAACAACCGCCAATCCAAATACGGCTTTTACATAGGAATAGCCGGAGTTGTTCTCGGCCTATTGTACATAGTTATCGGAACTTATGTTGCAGACCCGATTGTTCTTGGTGTGCTTATTGGATTATGGCTGATAATAAGCGGCGTTTTAAAACTGATGGATGGCTAATGCCATTCAATAACTTCTTTTTTTGGTGTTTATATTGATAGCAATCAGCGCAGATTTTGACCCTGTCCACAAGGGCCATGAACATTTGATTAGAGAAGCCCGCAAACTGGCGGACAGACTGGATAAGAAGGTTGTCGTCTATCTCAATAAGGGATTCAGTGCAAACCATGCACCGTTCTTTGTCGATTTTGATGCCCGCCGTGAAATGGCTCTGGCCTTGGGGGCGGATGACGTCAAAGCCTTTGAAGGGCTTCACCACAGGCTGGTCCTCTCATACAGCGTTCCAATCAGGCTCAAGCAGATGATTGATGACGGCGCAACAGACTACATTACCTCAGCCAGCATTTCGCTTGACGAGATAAAGTCAAAGGCACAGAAGTTCATCGATGAGGGCAATTTCGTCGGAATGCCCAAAAGCTATACCAACAGAAATGAGATCAGATGGTATGCAATCAATGAATTCTTAGGCTCAAGGCTCAACTATCATGTCGTTGAGGAATTCAACAAGGAAAGATATTCAGGAAGGCTGATTAGGCAAAGCATTATCGACAATGGCATGACAATCACCGACGAAGTTAGGGAACTGCTTCCGGAAACTACCGTCGAGATTCTCAAGCGTGAAATTGATGCCGGAAGAACCCCCGGCGAGCGCAACTGGGCAGACATCTACAAGAGAATGAACACCTATTCACGTGGAAACCTTGAAAAGATAGCCTACCTTAACGGGAACACCATAAATGAAATCATCAAAAGAAGAGTCTACAGGGACCCCGAATCCATTTGGGCAGTATTCAGAAGGTCCGATTACGGTCCGGTAATGACCCGCCTTGCGATAAGTTCCATCGAAATGGAAGTTACAAAAAAGGAAGTCATGGAATTGATGAAAAGCTACGAAGCCGAGGGCGTGATTCCAGACAATCAGAAAGTGCAGAGGGTCATCGACAGGGCATGGTATGTGGCCAGCGAAGGCGAGAAGGGAATCAGCGCACGGGATGCAAACAACCGCTTCAGAAGCGAAAATATAATTGTTGAAAATCCTCCGCTGAGTCTTGAAGCCGGACTGAACCTGACCAAATTCGAGACAAAAATCACAAAGGAAGGCCTGCCGACCGATTTGTATGTCGACAAGAACGGCAAGATTTCCGTTCAGTTCAAAAGCGAAGGCAAAAAAATCAAAACCAATCTTCGACTGCCTGCATTAGAAGTCACCTATTTAAGATATATCATGGATTCCCATTTCATTCCGGTTAGCGGAAGCATAAAAAAAGCCAAAAAGGGTTTCAAGGTCAAGGTCACTATCGGCTGAGCTTTTTGAGTGCGGCCTTAACCATAGTCAAATCATTTTCATCGAAATAATCGATTATCTCTTCCAGCTCCTCTGATTTTCTTTTGGAACTGTTCAATGTGTTTTCTATTCTGGATAGGGATTTCTCCTTGAAATTTTCTCCTTCGGTAAGCGCAAGCGTTTCGAAAAACTCATCTTCCAAAGCATTGCTTCTTGCAATTTCAACAGATTCTATGAGAAGCGCTGATAAAGTCTTTGTATATGCGCTTCTAAGAAGCTTCAGCCTGCTTGCAACGCCAATCTCATCACTGATTACTTTGGTCTGAATGAATTCATTTAAAAACAGCAATTCAGAAGCGCTTCTGCCTGAAAGATACAGTGTTGGATTATCCGAATCTATTTTTCCAATGATGGCTCCGTCCACCAGATTGCCAACAGCCTTGTTGATTTCTGAAGTTGTGTCGGGAGATATGTTGTTCAAATCAAGATATATTCCTTTTGCGTATTTTCCGTATTTCCTTGCAGCATCCAAAGCGTTTTTCGGAGATGTTGCAGAAATCAGAATATCCGATCTGGATGCCACCTGCCTGAAAGTGTCAAGAACCTCAACATTTGAATTTTTGATATTTTCAACCGTTTCGGGCGACCTGCTTTCGGCTGATGTGATGAAGTTTATATCATCAGACTCGATAATTCCAGCCAGATTCTGTGCCACCTTTCCAAATCCTATAAAACCGATTATCATAATCTCACTGCTTATTTTTTAAACAACAGCATGTCATGCAGATTAACGCCGATGTCCTTTGAAATGGTATTGCATTTTGCACACAACAAAAAGTAGATTTCCTTATCGGACAGGTCGATTTCAGTCAATCCCTCATAATTTCCCATTCCCTTTGAAATTACGAATCTGTGGTTTTCAAAAATTTCCCTGAACTCATCTGAAATTTCGCTGTCGACATATCCGACCGTTCCGCAGCCAATCTCGACAATCTCGCCGTACTCATCCAGTCCCGCTTCAAGGGCTTCAGGCATGCAGGCATCATTCAAAATAGGTTCCGATTTGACCGCTATCGTAATGTCCAGGCCATATTCCTTAATCTTTGCCAGAAGCAGCTTGTCAAAGACTATCTCACCGGTGTTGTCCACCAGATACAGCACCTTGTCATGTGCCTTCAGGGAGTCTTCGAACTCCTCAATGTCCTTTACCGCCAAATCCTTTTCAAGTGCGGTCTTGATTACGCTTTCTATATCGTCATCCAATGTGAATGCCCCGAAGTCCAGGATATTGCCTATGATTGCTATCTTGACATAGTTCTCCAGGCTGTCGTCCTCTTCGATTATCTTTTTGACGTCCGGAAGATATTTAAGGGCAATCTCGTTTCCTTCAATCTTTTCCTTGCGATAGGGGTCCCTGCAGCCGGTCTTCTGCTTTATCATCTTATGCATTGCAGAGCCTGTGCTGTTTGAATTTGTGTCAAGTTCGAAGTTCTTGCTTAGGAACTTGAAGATGTCTTCCATTATCTCCATCTTAAGGACCTCATCATCTGTTGAGAGATCCATCGCTTCACGAGCCTGCCTTAAAAAGCATGGGCCACATTCATAACTGATTTTCAAGCCTAACCACCGTAAATTATTTGGACCAACTGGATTTCATCATCTTCCTGAATCACCGTGTCCTCAATTACCAGCTCGCCGTTCTGCTTTGAAACGACAGTCTGGGCGGACAGCTCAAGCTCATCCAACAGGTCCTTGATAGTGTAATCTTCATTCGGTAATTCTCTTTTTTCGTTTAAATCCTTATATTTCAATGTGAATGTCATGATTTCAAACTCCCAATTCCTCTAGAAACGAACATGCCTTGCACAGCTCATTTGATGACGGCTCGCCGCATCTACTGCATCTTCCGTGAGCATAATCATTCTGCATCTCATCCTTGATGGCGGCCTTGATTTTCTCATATCCCCTCAGGGTCGAGTATTTGATTGTGGGATGCTTTTCGTTCAGCTGGTTGATGAGCTCGGAAACCTCTCCCCTGAATGACTGCATCGCATAAGGGCAGCTGTCGAAGTGGACCTCAAGCTCCTTTGCAACCACATATATTCCGATTTCACGTTCGGGAATTTCCCTTAAGGGCTTGATTTTGACCGTGAACTCTTCGGCATCAGATTCGGTTTTTGCACCCAATTTTGTCAGATTATTTGTGTTTCCTTCCAGATAGTTCATCATGATTGCCTGAACCTCATCGTCAAGATTGTGTCCGGTGGCTATCTTTGTAGCGCCCATCTCGCGTGCGGCCTTGTTGATTATTGTCCTTCGAAACACCCCACAGTATGTGCATGACCCTCTATGCTTCGGCCTCTGCATGATTTCATCCAGGGTTATGCCGTAATCCTCCTTAAGCGACACCACCCTATGCTCTATTCCCCGCCTTTCGGCATGCCTTTTTGCAATGTCAACGCCGTCCTGGCGATAGTTGGCGATTCCCTCATCAACCGTGACCGCACAGAGGTCTATGACATTCATCTCCCGAAAGGAGTTAAGTATCTCAAGGGTCGTGACACTGTCCTTTCCTCCCGAAAGGGCAACCAGCACCTTGTCTCCTCTGTCCAGGAGCTTTTCCTTTCTGACGGTTTTTATGACCTTGCTTTCGATGGATTCTATGAAGCATTCCTTGCACAGTATCTGGCCGGACTGCTCCTGCTTATAAATAACCTTAGGACTACCACATTTACTGCATTTCATACTACTACCTACATCTGTTCTACAAAGCGTGCCAGCTGATTCAGGGTGTTTACCTCAAACACGTGCGCCCCCGCATCCTGATAGAGGGAAACGCAACTGTCCACGATATCCCACTTGTTCTTGTCTTCGGGATTCAGGATGACAACCTTTTTTGCATCCCTCACCATCTCCTCAACCACTTCCACACTGGCCGGAATCTTGTTGACCTTCGGGCCTGCCCAGTCCCTGCAGTCGGATAATATAATCACATATGACTTGTTGTTGATGTTTGCCTTTTCCTGAAACTGGGTGAAAGCCGAATACATGTCCGAGGTTCCGTGCACCATCATGTTCTTGACGCGCATGTCCTTTACCTTTATGAATGAATCTATCAGATACTCCTCTTTTAGGGCTTTTGTCGTTTCAATGACCTTGTTGTCGAACTCGAAGGTTCTGGACCTCTTGAATGCGGTCTGGGCTGAAAACATCAGCATGAAAAACCAGCTGCTGATCCACTCGCATGACCCGCTTATGTCATTTAGGAAGAGATGCTCGTTCTTGTGGGGCCTCGGCTTTGCCTTTACAAGCTCCAGAGGCACACCACCATACTTCAGATTGGCTCTCATCGTTCTTCTCATGTCAATCTTATGCGAGTTGGCCTGGATCTTTCTTCTGGAGCGCTTGTTGGCGATTCTTTTACCCAATCTTTGGCAGATTTCAAGCATCCTCGGGTCGAACCTGTTCAGCTTGGTCAAGTCCTTGTTCATCAGCTCCCCGTCACGCTCAAGTTTTTTGGCCTCTTCAAGCAGGGGCTGGCCTGAAAGCATCTTGAGCTTTTCATTGTTGATTTTTTCCCTTCGGACCTTTTGACCGATTGTTTGCTGCTTTTTAATAATGTACTTGTTTGACTTTGGACCTGTTCCCCTATAGGCCTTGCTTTTATTTATATTTTCCTTGATTTCCTTTTCAGGGTCAGGCAGGGCAAACACCTCATCGAAAATCTTTAAGAATTTTGGGATGTCATACCTGTCCTTGACGTAAATTGCAAGCAAGGCTGTCTTTAACAGATTTCTGTCCGAGTCACCCAAATCCTGATAAATCTGCATCGCCGCCTGGGTGCTTCTTATGCTAACCGGAAGGCCTTCCTTTCTCAAATCAGACGAAAGGGTTGCGATTTTTGTTATCATTTTATCTTTTGTCGAAAATATCCTTTTTGACCCGTTTCTTGTCGCTTTCGGTTTTGATGGCAACGCCGACACTGTCCTCCAGGGACTTGTCGATGTTTTTTGTTCCCAAATCAGTAACCGACTTGACCCAATCCACAGTGCCTCTCACGGAAGGCTTTTTCATCAGGTTGAGATTGCGTATCTGATGAACCAGCCTGACCACATAGGATACGGTTTCATCCTCGACTCCAGGCAACTTGGACTTGACGATTTCGATTTCCCTTTCAACAGTCGGATATGGGATGTACAAGAACAGGCACCTGTCCTTAGTCTCGTCAAGAAGTGACCTCTGTGAGTTTGAAGTCAGAATGACAATCAGATCGTTTTTCAATAAGAATGTTCCCAAATCGTTGATTGTGATTTCCTGCCAACTTCCTCATCGGCCTTGTCTATCTCATCTATCAACAGAACAGAATCCTTCTCATTCAAAAACGCATTGAGCAGAGGCCTTCTTATGAAGAATTCGTCATCGAATATTTCATCGACATTGTTCGAATCGTTCTTTGCAGCCTCCAGGTGCAGGAGCTGCTTTTGGTAGTTCCATTCCCCGACAATCTGTTCAAATGTGATTCCCTCATAGCATTGGATCCTGAAGAAATCCCTGTCGAATGCCTTTGCAATCACCTTTGCAAGCTCAGTCTTTCCAACGCCCGGCGGGCCTTCGATGAGCATCGGCTTTCCAAGCAGAAATGACAGATAAAGGGTTGTTGATATTTCCGTGTTCGAGACATAGCTCTCCTCCAGAAGCATCTTGTCAATGTCTTTGATATTAATGTTTTCAACCTGCAACTTTTAACCTTCCTAAAATTTTGTTACTAAAATAATTTTAAATATGAATTTATATAAACCTTATGAATAGTTTATATGTGATTATGACAAAAACATAATAATATTAGTTAAATGGAGGTAAAATAATGGAATCTGGTAATGCAATAATAATTGCATTGATAGTAATTATAATAGCCGTTCTCGGAATATTCTTCTTTGTAAGCGGAAACGGAGTTACCACACCATCAGACAATCAGATGGTGGAGCCTGCTTCAAACATCAGCAGTGCAAGCGTTAATTCAAACCCTACTACTCCAACTGACAGCCAGTCACAGGATTCATCATCCGGCTCCAACGCAGCACCTTCCACATCAAGTGCAAGTTCCGACACCGGCTCACAGGACACAAGTTCAAGTCAGGACACTTCAAGTTCCGACAGCAGTTCACAGGATACCGCCGACACCAGTTCAGGCCCTCAGGCCGGACAGTCAGAAGGAACATACGATCCTACAGACTTTGACTAGTGCTATTTTTTGAATTCATCAGGATTTTTGAACAATTCAAAATCCTGAACATAATCTTTTCCCGTAATCATCGCTATTTCAGCCTTTTGAAGTTCAGAACCCAAATAGGCAGCATGCTCCATCCTTGTTACAAGGTTTTTGGTTATTATCTCTTCATACACTTCTTTTGCCGAATGGCCTACAATGACCAGATCGGCCTTGTTTTTCTTGAAATGAGTTGCTGTAATCTTGCTTGAGCCGACCGTCGTTCCATAATCGACGTTTATCTTGAAGCTTCCGGCCTTGTCCCTTACGAATTTCATAGGCCTAACTTGTCTTGCCTCTTCGATGCCGTCGCGCTCATTGAGGATGATGTCGTTTCGCTTATGCTTGTCCTTGAAGGCAACCAGATTGATTCCCAAATCCTTTGGAATGGATTTTCTGTGCTTTGCAAGAAACATCATCTTGGAGGCTGTTGCAAGCTCATATACGCTTCCCCTTGTCTTGCCGCTCTCTTCCGGAGTGAATAGTATGCTCACTCCCAGCTCCATTCCTATTCCCGCCAGAAGCACATTGACTCCTCCGGAATCGGCATCCATAAGCTCAGTCACATTGCCGACACCGAAAAACATCGGTGCGGGATTGGTCTTGTGGAATTCATGGCATGCAATTATCGATTCGACTATGCTTGCGCTATTGACCGGATCCAAGATCAAATCGGCGACATACCTCATGCCTTCAGTGTCCTTTATCAGCTGATGCATCGCCTCAACACGCTCGGCAGGGGATTTCGGAGATTTTCCCTGTGAGAAATTGGTCGGCAAAAGCACTGCGGGAATGTCCTTTTCCTTAAGGATTTCCTGAACTTCGGAGTTGTTTCCCAAATCAAGGCTCAGGACAAAATCGATGCCGTTTTCGGCTGCAACCTGTATTTCCTTGGCGTTCAGGGTGTCTATGCTCAGTGGCCTGTCGCCCACAATCGGTCTTAATGTCTCGATGAGTTCCGGAATCTTATCTGAGAAATCCTCACCGGCAGCCATCCCGATGTCAATCATGTCAGCGCCTGAATCGACGAAATACTGGCATTTGTTAATCAGCGCCTCCTTTGAGAGAAACGGCGCATTGGCGATTTCGGACAATACCCTCATCGGGAAGTCCTCGCCGACAGGAAGGTTTCTAATGAGAATGTTATTCGGTTTTTTGAGAAGCTCTTTTATATTTTCCTCATCGTTTTCGAACTCATCGATGAACTTGAATGCCTCCCTGCGCTTTTCCTCTTCAATCAGCTTGTCGGCAGGCTTGTCCTCGGAAAGGTCAATGCTTCCGATAAGATTCAATACCATCGCAAGGTCCGCACCGTCGGTCGAGCCCTTGAATGTAGGTATTCCAAGTTCCTTGGTTATTTCCTTCGTTCCCTTCTTTATAAGGCCCGGAACCAGAATCATGTCGATTTCATCCAGCTGGTCCGAAAAGCAGTTTTTCACTTCCTTGATGATTTGTCGGGGAGTCAGAAATGCGGCAACCTGAGTGTTGTCTGCAATATGCACAATTATATCTTCCTTTGAACTAGAGACTACATCCTTAATGAGAGGATAAGCCAACTCACCAGTGATTATCAAAACCTTCATAACTTCCCAACCAACTTTTTTATATATTATATTATTATTTTTTAAACTATATTAAATATTAATATTTTTTAAAAAAAGCATTTTTTTCAAAAAGGATGTAACAACTGTATAAATTAAAAATAAAAATTTTAAAGGGAAATCTAAAAAAATAAGGAAAAAACGAAAGAATTCAACAATAAAATTTAAGAAAAATTATGCAAAAATTAAAAAATAACATAAAATTTATATATTTTGGAATTTATAATGATTATACATGATAAATATATGGAGGAGAATTAATGATTGAAATTCGTTTTCATGGTAGAGGTGGACAAGGATCCGTAACCGCCGCTGAAATTTTAGCGAAAGCGGCTTTCAAAGATGGAAAATATGTCCAGGCTTTCCCATTCTTTGGAGTTGAACGTAGAGGAGCTCCAGTAATGGCTTTCACAAGAATTGATGATGAGCCAATCAAAATGAGATACCAAATCTATAATCCGGACTACGTGCTCGTTTTAGATGAAGGATTGTTGAATGTAGTAGATGTGTTTTCAGGAATTAAGGACAATACTGAAGTAATCATCAACACTGAAACCTTTGAAGGCAGTGGAGAACATACCGTCCATAAGATCGACGCAACAGGCATTGCGCTTGACATGTTAGGACGCAATATTGTCAACACTATCATTTTAGGATATTTTGCTAAAAAGACTCAGGTTGTAAGTATTGAATCCCTTTTAGAAGTCATTAAGGAAACTTTCCCTGGAAAAGTAGGAGAGCTGAATGCGGAAGCTACCAAAAAAGCTTACGATATAGGATAGATGGTGAGAATAATGGTAAGTATAGGATGTGTAATTAAAACACCGGGAAATACTAAAAACAACAAAACCGGAAGCTGGAGAACTTTCAAGCCGGTTTTAGATAAAGAATCATGTATCGATTGTGACAACTGTATTTTATTCTGTCCAGATTCCTGCATAAACAAACAACACGATATTGATTACGATTACTGTAAAGGATGCGGAATCTGTGCACACGAATGTCCTTCAGATTCAATCGAAATGGTGAAAGAATAAGGAGAGGAGAATATGGTAAGAGAAGTAATGACCTCAAACAAAGCAGTTGCAGAAGCTGTAAGACTAGCAAAGCCACAGGTTATTCCTGTTTATCCAATCACTCCGCAGACCACAATTTCAGAATATTTGGCCCAATATGTTGCTGATGAAAAGATTGATGCCAAATACGTCAAAGTGGAATCAGAACACAGTGCAATAAGTGCCGCTGTCGGAGCAAGCGGTGCAGGAGTAAGGGTATTTACAGCAACATCTTCACAAGGATTAATGTTAATGCACGAAATTTTATATGCAGCGGCCGGTATGAGAACACCATTCGTTCTGGCTGATGCAAACAGAGCAATTTCAGCTCCATTGAACATTTGGAATGACCAACAAGATTCCATTGCACAAAAAGATGCAGGATGGCTGCAAATTTATGTTGAAGATGCACAGGAAGCATTGGATACAACATTAATGGCATACAAGGTTTCAGAAAATCCTGAGATATTGCTGCCGTCAATGGTATGTCTGGACGGATTCATCTTGACACACACAGTTGAGCCTGTTGAAATTCCAGACCAGGAAAGCGTGGATGAGTTCCTGCCTCCATATGTTCCGGAACATGCATACCTTGACCCGAAGGACCCAATGTCCATCGGTAACTTTGCAGACCCTCAATACTATATGGAAGCAAGATACGCCATGGATGTTGCAATGGACAAATCCATAGACGTAATCCAAAAGACCTGCGATGAGTTTGCAGAAATATTCGGAAGGCAATACGGCCTTGTCGAAGGATACAAAACAGATGACGCTGAAATCATATATGTCGCCATGGGTTCACTCTGCAGCAGCCTGAGGGTTATTGTAGATGAGTTAAGAGAAAAAGGCGAAAAGGTCGGTTTGCTTAAAATCAGGGCATACAGGCCATTTCCGGTTGACGCAATCAATGAAGTCATAAAGGACTGCAGCAAAATAGCCGTTGTCGACAAGAACTTCGCAATCGGAATGGGCGGATCACTTTATGCCGACATGAAAGTTAAAATCGACAAGGAAATCTATGGATTCATTACCGGTTTAGGCGGAAGAGACATCACCCCTGAATCATTGATTGAAATTTATGAAATAACCAAAAACGGTCCTGAAAAAGATGTAACATGGATTGGACTTAAGGAGGAATAAAAATGGTGGACATTCCTGATAAAAATTTATTGGCACCAGGACACAGAGGCTGTGCTGGCTGTGGAGCATCTATCGCAGTTAAACTGGCTTTAAATGCATTAGGTGAAAATACCGTAGCCATTTCCGCCACAGGCTGTCTTGAAGTTATGACAACACCATACCCGGAAACCGCATGGGAGATTCCATTCATTCACGTGGCATTTGAAAACTCAGGTGCCGTTGCATCCGGTGTGGAAAGTGCACTTAGAATTCAAGGAAAGGATGACGTCAACGTAGTCGCTTTCGGTGGTGACGGAGGAACTGTGGATATCGGTCTGCAATCCTTATCCGGAGCTATGGAAAGGGGACACAACATGACCTACATCTGTTACGATAACGAAGCATACATGAACACAGGTATCCAGAGAAGTGGAGCCACCCCATACGGTGCAAGCACTACCACTTCCCCGAACGGTGTTGCAAGTTTCGGTGAAGACAAACCTAAGAAGAACATGCCTATGATTATGGCCGCTCACGGAATACCATATGTTGCTACCGCATCAATCGCATATCCGGAAGATTATGTGAACAAAGTCAAAAAGGCTGCAGAAACCAAAGGACCGGCTTACATACACTTGCATCAACCATGTACAACAGGTTGGGGATTCCCATCTGAAAAGACAATTGAAATGGGCAGGTTAGCTGTAGAAACCGGATCCTGGATTTTATATGAAATCGTGGACGGCAAATTCGAAATCACATTCAGGCCAGAAGAAAGAAAGCCTGTAAAAGAATACCTTGCCCCTCAAAAGAGATTCAGACACCTAAATGATGAAATCATTGAAAAAATCCAAAAATATGTCGATGCAGAGTGTAAGGAACTGGGCTTATAAGGTGATACGATGGAAAGTATTGTTGTAAACAGCAACTTATGCGATGGATGTCTCAACTGTTCAAACATGTGCGCATCAATCCATAGTGCCAGCAGAATAAAGATAATAGAATATGATTCTTCCTTTTATTCCATTGTATGCCAACACTGTGAAAGTGCACCATGCATAAAGATATGTCCGACAGATGCGATAACCGACGAAGGAGTCGATAAGGAAAAATGTATCGGCTGCGGACTGTGTGTTATGGTCTGTCCGTTCGGTGCAATGACTTTCCAATCAAAAGTTGCTGAAAAATGTGACCTCTGTGCCGACAGAGAAGAAGGTCCTGCATGTATCAAGGCATGTACCAAAAGGGCTATTACCGTTGCTGATCCTGAAAAGATCAAGGCCAAGAATCAGGAAAAATACCTGGCCAAGATGGCAGGATTGTATGAACCGGATAGCCAGAAGGGCGGCTTTGTCCATGTGATTACAAGCCAGGCAAGAGCAAGGCTTGTTCTGGATGAATAGTAAAAATTATGTTTAAATCAGGAAACTGTACTGAATGTACAACCTGCGGAAGCTGTCAGCAGACACCAACTGTTGACACTCCAACCTTATTTTGTATGAATTGCCAACCATCAGAAGCACCATGCCTATTGGCCTGTAAGGAGAATGCCATTGAGGTTTTGGGCGGAGCCATTACCATCAACAGTGACAAATGTACCCTTTGCAGGGATTGCGTTGAAGTTTGTCCGCTAAATATAATCAAAATATAAATATTTCAAAATCCAAAAATATGATTAATTAATTTTATAAAGGTTATATTTTGATTGCTAAAGATGTTATTAGAGATACCGTTTATGAGCTTTACAGAAAGGCAGTCATCGTTCTCGGCGATGATGTGAAAAAATCACTTGAAGATGCTCTTAAAATAGAGGAACATGAACTTGCAAGGCTGAATATCGAAGCTATTTTAAAAAATATTGAACTTGCAGAAGAGAAAGGCATTCCGATGTGCCAAGATACTGGTTTGCCGGTTGTTTTTGTGAAGCTGGGCAATGTGGAAGTTGAAAATCTGCGCGAAGGCATTGAGGAAGGAATCAAAAAGGCCACAACCGACGTGCCAATCAGGCCGAATATCGTTGATCCGCTCACACGCGAAAACACAAACATCAACGTCGGAGACTATATCCCTCCAATAGACATAGAACTGATTGATGAGGATTACCTTGAAATAACGATTCTACCGAAAGGGTTCGGTTCTGAAAACAACAATGCCATGAAAATGGCCCTTCCTGCCGAAGGAATTGAAGGAATCAAGGAATTTGTTGTGGAATCCGTCCTGAAGGCCAAGGGAAAGCCATGCCCTCCAACAGTGGTGGGAGTTGGAATCGGAGGAACCTCTGATTTATGCTTAAAATTAGGAAAGAAGGCTTTGCTTGGAAAAATCGGCGAAAGAAATCCTGACCCTCAAATAGCCAAGCTTGAAGAGGAAATCTTAGAAGAAATCAACGCTTCTGGAATCGGCCCTATGGGACTTGGCGGGAAAACAACCACACTTGACGTTAAAATCCTGAAGGCACATACCCATACCGCAGGCCTTCCAATCGGCGTGTGCATCCAATGCTGGGCAGACAGGCACGCAACAACAAGAATATATGACGAATAGACTTACCTGAATGTTCTTGGCGTGGTCGGCCTTGGAATGTTGTCGTGGAACTCTACTGCGACATCCATCATTTCAACGGAGATGTCCCCAATCCTTTTGAATGCCTTGATTAGTCTGAAAAGGTAAATAAAGTAGTTTGAACGCTCCTTTTCATCAAATGTGCTTTCGGCCATCTGCGTTGCAATCAGATTGATGGCCTTGGACTGCATGATATGAATTGTCTCTTCCAGCTCCATCAAATCGTCCTTAAGTTCGGTTTTGCCATTGATGAATGCCTTCATGGAGAGGCGAATCATGGACTGTGCTGTCTTATACATCTTTTTCAGTTTCTTCAATACATTGTCGTCCACTTCATAGACATCATTGATGACGAATTTTGCAATATGGCCACAATAGTCTCCAATACGCTCCAAATCATAGGCAATCTCATTGTACAAAAGCGACTTTGAAATTTCAGAATGCTTATTGAGGCTTACGATTGTCTCTACAGATGTCCTTATCTTTTCGACCATGTTGTTTGTGGCATAATCCATCTCCAAAGCCTTGTTGGCCTTGTCCTCATCATATTCCAGAACGGCGTCGAATGACATCTCAAGCTGGGCGTGAACATGTTCGGCCATATTGTCCAGCATTTCATTAATTAGGGCATTGCCCGTATTTGTCCGGACATTGGCATAATCGCCTACAGACTCGACCACTTCCTCATAGCTTTTCAAATCAATCATGTATGCCCTTTTGACAGTTCCGTCCTTTACAAGAGGCTGTAGAAGCTGAGTGACATATCTGCGGGAAATGCCTAACCTTTCAGCTATCTCATCCTGGGTCGAGGGGTTTTCATACAGAATTAGATCCAAAATGTCCTTTAACGTTTTATCCTTTTTGCCCATTTTACCAACTATTTCTTATAATCGTCAAGCAGGTCATTTGATTCGAACTGAATGTTAGCTGAAGACTTGTTTATTCCTGTATCAGATACATTCTCATTCAAATTGCTTTCAGGACTTGCTTCAACTTCAGGCTTTGACTCATGTATTGGTTCATGCCTTTTTACAGGAATACCCTGCCTTTTGTTGCCATAGTCAAAATCATTATGCTTTCTTGAATGATGGACCCTTTTGACCTCATGGGAGAACTCCTCATTCCTCTCATGGTCCATTTTGGCCTTTTGGGAACTCTTGTCTGTCAGGATTCTGATTATCACGAAGACTATCAGCACAAAAGCGATGATTGCAATCGGAAAATCGAAGGCAATGAACACATCATCGTAAATGTCTGTAATCGTATTTCCCAAATCCACAAAACCACGGGCAAGGAATATCAAACCGACAAAAGCTATAATGGCTCCCCTTGCCTTTTTGACGATGTCCGGTTTCATCAGTATAGGAGATATGCTTATGACTATCATTGCAATTCCCAAAATCCTATATAGGCTATTGTTGGCCAGATTCTGAAGTGACAGATATGCAGTGAGGAATGTGGAAGGCAAGATTCCGAATTCGGACAGCATGGCGAAAATTAGCAATAGCTGAATTAATGCGATAACCACTAAAGGGAATATGTATGCAATCTCCCATTCGAAACTGGTCTTGAATGATGCATTTGAAACAGGCTTTTCCAAAGCTTCCGAAAGCATGTTATAAAGCACAGATGAAATTACTGAACCTATAACGGTACCTGCAACTCCCAAAACGGAAGTCAGAACAGCTACAAATGCTGAGATAAATCCCACAAGTATAATCTTTTTATAATTCACGATTTTCACCTTAACAAAAATTTATCAAAAACAAAATTATTCATAAATATTATTTAATTTAAAGTAATTATACTTTAAGTAATTTATGGAATATATTTTTTACATCATCGAATGAAAAAAATAAGAAATGAAATTGAAGGAAAACTAAACGATTGTCAAGGCATCAGGCACCTTTCTAAGCACGTTTTCCCTTACCGGAATCATTGTTGATGAAACAATGGAGAAGTCAGCCTGGCTGGCCGCAGTCTTGTCATCGCTTTCGCCGATGATTGTCACATCAAGACATCCCTGCAGGTTGTCGACGGTATTGTCCAGCACCCACTTGTCGACATCGGAAATGATTATCTCATCAACCTGTGAGGATAACTTTTCAGCAAGCACCCATGAGATGAACCTTCCGCCATGCAATGCGACTGAATTGCCCTCAACAAGGCCAACGATTTCATCAAGGGTATGCTTCAGCTGGATATTCTGATACATCCTTGAATTGACAAGGGTCGCCCAGTGGGCATCGCCTATATGATAGTCTCCAATCTTATGTGGATAGATGTTTTCAGGCCCTGCAATCTTTACTGCAGTGGCTATTGCAAGCAGGTCATGCTTCTGGGCAGGCAATCCTCTGTTGGGGAATTCCTCATTGATTATCTGAAGTATCCTTGGAAGGCCGAACTTTCCCCTTCTTGCACTTCCAGGCTCATATCCGCACATGTATCCATGATGATTTTTAGGAAATCCTGTGATTACCATGTTGAGTCCCGAGCGCAGTCCCGCCCTCACCTCATGTTCGTATGCACCGTTTGTGGCCACGACCTTTCCGGGAGACAGTATCCTTGCAGCGGCAATGGTTTTTGCAAAGGCCTCAGTTGTGTTTTCGCATCTGTTGAACGGCCCACCTTCAACCACTATGACGTCTGCACCGATTTCTATTGACTTTTCAAAGCCTGTGATGACCTCATCATATCCGTCGCCCACAAACATGATTGACTCAAGCCCCTTGCCGTGCTTTTTGGCAAGCTCGGCAATGTCAATCGCTTCCCTTAGAGGTGCGGCATGGCCGTCTCCGGTCTGCTCTGAAGTGACATTAACGGCAACAGATGAGGACAGCTTGATCCATCCTTCCTTGTCGTCCTTCTGTTCAAGTTCCTTGTCAATCAGCCTTTCATGGATTCTTCCTCGAGGACATTCGGTGAATGCAGGACCCTTATTGTAGCATTCCCCTCCGCATCCCGAGATGTTTTTCGGAAGCCTCATGGCTCCGTTTTCGCCGAAATGATCAAGGTCCAGCGGCACATCGACAATCTCGTGGACCCTCTGCATGACTTCAAGGCCGGTCATGCCGAACTTTTCGCCTATGTCTGAAAATGCATATGCACAGATGTGAATCGGCGCCCCGATAAAGTCGGACAGTCGGCAGTTTCCAAGCAGGTCCATAAGCTCCAGATCGGATGCGCATGTTCCTGAAACCACTTCAGTCAAATCGCAGCCTAACGGGAACCTTTTGAACTGCATACCCAATTTCATTGTCTCATCAAGCGAAAGGTCGGATATCGCATCGACCACTTCGCCAACATCCTTGTCCATTTTTGAAATTTCAATTGCCGCATCGTCATCATGAACAGCCTTTTTTATCAAATCATACATGAATTCAACCTCATCTTTTGGTAATCAATATAACTTTCAGTATACAATCAAATAAAAAACTTTCTATTTTTTTCAAATTCAAACTTGAATTAAAATCAGTTATATAAAAAAATAAAAAGTAATACTCAATTATATAATATAATAAAAAAAGTATTACAGTATTACTAATAATAAGAAAATTATAGAAAAAATATTACTAAATAAAGACATCATATAAAGATTTAAATATAATAAAAAATTAAATAAATATATTACTACATGTAATAATTATCACAATTATTATCATACTTTTAAAAGGTTAGCATGTAGTAAAAACTTTCCATTCCTTCTAATAAAGGCGGAAAGTAGTTTTAAAATATATATGTTTTAAGGAGACAAAAAATGCTTTCTAAATTAAAAGAAAAATTTGGAAGCCATGATAGCAAAGGAGACAAAAAAATGAAAGTAGCAATTTTAGGTGCAGGATGTTACAGAACACACGCTGCAAGTGGAATTACCAACTTAATGGGTGCAGAATTATTAGAATTAGCTGGAGTAGATGAAGTAGTCGTATCCGACCCAATTTTCGACGGCGATTTCGTAGTAGTAGATGACTTCGACTACGCAGAAGTTATTGCAGCTCACAAAGCAGGAAACCCAGAAGACGTAATGCCTGCAATCAGAGCAAAAGTAAACGAATTAGCTGAAACCGTACCAAAACCAGCTAAAGGTGCTATTCACTTCACTCACCCTGAAGACTTAGGCATGAAATGTATCAACGACGATTCCGAAGCTGTTGCTGACGCTGACTGGGTTATGACCTGGTTACCTGAAGGCGGTATGCAGCCTGACATCATCAAAAACTTCGCTGATGACATTAAAGACGGTGCAATCGTAACCCACGCATGTACTATTCCAACTCCTGGATTAAACAAGATCTTCGAAGACTTAGGCAAAAACGTAAACGTAGCTTCCTACCACCCAGGTGCTGTACCTGAAATGAAAGGACAAGTTTACATTGCAGAAGGTTTCGCTGACCAAGCTGCTATCGACACCTTAATGGACTTAGGTCAAAAAGCAAGAGGATCTGCTTTCACCTTACCTGCTAATATGGTCGGTCCTGTATGTGACATGTGTTCCGCAGTAACCGCTATTACCTATGCTGGTATCTTAGCTTACAGAGACACTGTTACTCAAATTTTAGGTGCTCCTGCTGGATTTGCACAAATGATGGCTAACGAAGCTTTAACTAATGTAACCGCGTTAATGCAAGATGAAGGTATCGAC
>CACWUH010000052.1 GCA_902764015.1 uncultured Methanobrevibacter sp.
CCTGTCTTTGAAAGTGTTGGTAACTTGTTCGACTTCACCTTCTCTTAAAAGACCGTGGTCTACAAAAACTGCAGTCAGATTATCGCCAATAGCCTCTTGGACAAGTACAGAACATACGGAACTGTCCACTCCGCCGGATAAAGCGATGATTGCTTTTTCATCACCTATTTGGTCTTTAATTTTTTGAATTGCATCTTCAATAAATTCTTTAGGGCTTAACATTTTATTCCTCTTCATCTTCTTCTTCGTAATCTTCAATGATTTGTTTGATCATGGCTTCCAGGCCGTTGTCATTGCCTGATTCAATAGCTTCAAAAATGTCATCAAATTTAACATATTTTTCTAATTTAACAGATTTTTGACCAATACCGGAAATTCTAAAGCCATATTCTTCATCGCCAATTGGGATGTTGACGTACTGCTTTTTTAATCCGGTCTTAAATTCATTTGCTTTATCTCTTAAATCATCAGCGTTATCAATCATTGTTACACCTATTTTTTACAGATTTCATAAAAGTTTTTAAATATTATTTCTCCTTTTGGAGTATGATGCACTTCAGGGTGGAATTGAATTCCATAAACTTCCTTATCCTTATGTTTAAAGGATTCAACATCACACAAATTGGAACTGGCCAGGATTTCAAAGTCTTCAGGGATTGTTTTCACTTCGTCTTTATGGGAAGACCAAACATCCATTTCAGGAGCCAATCCTTTAAATAAGTTTTCATCATTATTGATATTAATTTTAACCTGAGCATAACTTTCAGTATCGGATGTGGTAACCTCTCCACCGTATGTTTTAGCAATTAATTGATGGCCAAGACAGATTCCCAGAATCGGAATGTCGAAGTGTCTGATGTATTCCTCGCTGTTTCCTGCACCTTCAAGGGAAGGCCCTCCACCTAAAATAAGTCCAATCGGATTTTTAGATTCGATTTCTTCGATGCTCAAATCATTTGAGACGAGTTCGGATGGAATCTTAAGGTATTGTAAACTTCTAGCGATTCTATGATTATATTGACCTTTGTTATTAACTACTATTATTGTCATGTTATGCTCCATCAAAATATAATGATATTATTTTTGGCTTTTTTATTTATTATATTTTATTAATTTTTTATAATATTTTGATTGATTTTGCAATTTCGGTTATGAATTTCTCATCCCCTCCTTCGATGATGATAACATGGTCATCATCATGATATATGCAGGCGACATCAGTATCCTCATATCCGTTCATATCTGTTTTTTGGATGATTTGGGTCAGATTTGGAGACAGCTCCTTCATTTCATCGTTATCGCTTCCGCTTATGTTTTCAATCATTGATTTGGAAAAATCGATTCTTTCGCCGGTATTGTTGTAGTATGTGTCCTCAACATATCCCTTATCAAAGGAGGTAATGGTCAGATCTTCCCCATAGCACCTATACATCTCTTTTATCAACGTATCATTTTCTCTAACTTTTCCAAAGCTTGATCCTAATGGGACTTCAACTGAAAAGTCCTCAAATTCAACGGTTTCCTTTTGAAAATTCAGGAATACGACAATGGAAGTTAAAAACAGCATAAAAACAATTATTATCAGCAGATTTCTTTTTGTCTTATTCATTCTATCATCTGTTATAAGGAATGTTTTTCACTAAATTTATATATTAAGATTAATAAATTTGAATTACATGGAACTTCAAGATTTAATATTTATTATAATCGCTATATTTGCAGCAGTATTGTTGCTTAAAGTATTCATGTGGTTATTGCCTGTAATTGTAGTGTTGCTTATTGCATTTTTCATCTACATGTTCCTAAAGGAACGATATTAACTTTTCAAATCTTCAAAGGCAGAAGTTGCAGCAACTGCACCTTCTCCACATGCAACAACCCACTGCTTTAGACCGACACAGACATCACCGATTGCATAGACATAATCCACATTGGTTTTCTGTTTTTTATCTATTATAATGTGCCCAGATTCATCAAGGTCTATATCCAATTGTTTTGCAAGTTCAGTGTGGGGAATGTAGCCTACACTAACGAAAACTCCATTGGTAGGAAGTTCTGTGAGCTCTCCAGTTTGTGTGTCCTTTAATATGACTGACTCAACAAGCATTTCTCCTTTTATCTCTTCGACTGTGGCATTGAGTATTGTTGGAATTTCGGCTTCCTTTATCTGATTTTGCAGGTGTTTTTGAGCCCTGAATTCATCTCTTCTGTGGACCACTGTCACATTTGCGCCGAGGTTTTTAAGGTATAGCGCTTCCTGCAGGGCGCTGTTTCCTCCGCCGACCATGATGATGTCACGTCCGGCAAAGAAGAATCCGTCACATGTGGCGCAGTAGCTCACACCTTTTCCCTTAAACTCATCTTCTCCTTTGGCTTCAAGGCGTCTGTGGGAACTGCCTGTTGCAAGGATTATTGTTTTTGACCGGTAGGTGTCCTTGGTCGTTTTCACTGTGAATCTGTATTCATCATCAGTTTTTGTGATTTCTGTAACCTCTTCCATCTCCCTTAAATCGCAGTTTCTGGTTGCCTGGGCTTTCATCTTTTCAATCAGCTCCAGTCCTGAGATGTTGTCAAATCCGGGATAGTTTTCCATTTCCGGTACTTCACGGCCCAGTCCTCCGGCCAGGTCTCTGTCGATGATCAGGTTTCTGGTTCCCTGACGGCCAGCATAGATTCCAGCTGTAAGTCCGCCAGGTCCCGCTCCGATAATAATGATGTCATACTCATTCATGTTGTTGCCTCACAATTACTGTTAAGTTATATTTTGATTTTAGTTATTTTAATATATATGTTGAATGAAACTAATTAATATGACTAGAATAGAAGATGCGGTTCAATTGTTTGAAGATGGTTACGTGTGCTCACAGGCAGTATTTGCTGCTTTTAGTGAGGATTTTGGTCTTTCAAAGGAACAGGCCCTAAAAATCGGTGCCTGCTTTGGAAGCGGAATGAGAAAAGCGGAAGTGTGCGGAGCATGCACCGGCGCTTTGATGGTTTTGGGCTTGAAGTATGGAGAGGACAAATCAAAAAGCAATGAGGCTTGTAAAAGATTCCTGGAGGATTTTGAATCTGAAAACGGCTCTTATATCTGCAGAGATTTGCTCAACTGTGACATCAGCACTGAAGAGGGTGTCGAATATGCAAGGGAAAATAATCTCTTTGGTGAATTATGTCCGAAAATGGTTGAGTCTGCGGCCAGAATCCTTGAGGAATTGATCTGATTGAGGCGATATTATGGGAATCTGTCCGCGCTGCGGGTCCTGGGTTGATGAAGGAGAACCCTACTGTCCCGAATGTTGCTACATGGGAGAAGATGATGAAGAAGAGGATGAAACAGTCACCATCGATGGCAGAGATTATAATGCGGCTGAAGTGGAAAGGGTACTGGAGAATTACTGCTATACTTTAGAGGATTTGGAATATGACCGAATCGATGATGAGGATCTGGAAAATATCATAGATGATTTGTGGTAATCTCCTCAAGGCACCTATCACCATTAATGCTTTCAGATTTCTGAGTTGCTGCAGTACCGATTAGAATTGATATGTTTGATTTTTTTTAAATAAAGAATATGGGGATATCCTTCTTTTTTTGACAATCTAATTTTTCCCCTTTTAGCTTTCCATTTAGATTTATATCGAAAAATTATATGTTGTTTAAAAACATAATATTTGTAATGTAATGTTTTATTAGAGGAGGGAAAATTTTTATGAATAAAAAATTCATGATAATGGCATTATTTATTATTTCTTTGTTGGCCGTTTCTGCTGTAAGTGCTGAAGATAATTCCACTTTTGATGTTTTAAATGCAGAAGACCAGAATGAAGAGATAATATATGCATCTGATAATATTTCGGTTTGTGATGACAATAATACTTTAACGGTTTCACCGGAGGATTCATTTGAAAATTCCTACGATGAAAACATATCTGTACAGGAATCTGATGCTGTTTTGGAAAATGACGGTGAATCCCCCTTGTATGGTATTGTGGATATAGGTGCAAACAGTATGAAATTGGAGATATACAAGATTAAGGATAGTGGGAAGCCTAAATCCGTATTATCATTATCTGAAAAGTCTGTGACTTCAATTTATGTTGTAGACAACAATCTGACAAAAGACGGAATTGACCAGCTGGTGTCTGTTTTGAAGGATTTTGATGAGGTCATGAACCTTTTCAATGTCAAAACAAAATTTGCGTTTGCAACAGCCAGCCTGAGAAAGATTGACAATTCCGAAGAGGTGATTGCAACAGTCAAGAATAAAGTCGGATTGGACATTAATCTGTTGAGCGGTGAAAAGGAAGCAAATACGACTTTTAACTCTGTAAAGGATACTGAATTGACAACTGATAAGGGTATTGTAATTGATTTGGGAGGAGGAAGCTGTGAAGTAATTGATTTTGTAAATAAGCAAATAATAACTTCTGAAAGCATGCCGATTGGTGCAGAGTCCTCCTACCAGGAATATGTCAGCGGAATGTTTCCGAATCAAACAGAGATTATTAATATAAAAAATAGGGTATTGTCCGAGCTTGACAAACTTGTTGTTGACAATACCACTCAAAGAGGGGACCTGTTCGGTATAGGAGGGTCAGTTAAAAAAATTAAAAAAGTTCTTCAGTATCTTGGATATATTGGTGATGTTAGCTATATTCCGGTCTCAATGCTGGAGGACCTGTTAAATGAATTCAGCGAGCCGACCAGGGAGAATTATAAAAAGATTCTCAATGTCGATGCGGAACGGATTAACACTTTCGTACCGGGCTTAATAATTACGAAAACAATTGCCGAATATTTCAACGTGACATATCTTCATTTCTGCAAAAATGGCGTAAGGGAAGGAATTCTGATGGAAATACTTGAAAATGAAAGCCACGAATCTCAAAATAAGCAGAATGTTTCATTGGATGTTGCAGATATCAGTATTGCTTCTGATGAAAATGCTGAAATTTCAATTGTCCTTCCGCAAAACGCAACAGGAACAGTAACAGTTAAATTGACTGATAATGTCTATACAGCTTCACTTTTAAACGGAAGTTGTGTGATTGTTCTTCCAAAACTCGAATCAGGAAATCATTCTGCCAAAATAACCTACAGCGGTGATGACAACTATGTGTCCAACAAGACAAAAATCAACATTCATGTCAAATCAGCATCACTTTATGCATATGACATGACTCGCTCCGGGAACAGTGACTATGACTATCAGGTTAAATTGGTTGATGAGGATGGAAAGGGCATTGCAAGCAAATTGATTTCATTTACTGTTCTGTCAAATCAATATTATGCAATGACTGATGAAGAAGGAATTGCTAATGTCAGGGCGAAGTTGAATGAAGGCACATATTCCGTGTTTGTTTCTTCAGAGATTGCCGGAAATGTGACAAAGACATTGAAGATTGTAAACCGCATTGAAAACAATAATGACTTGACAGTATACTATGCGGGAAATGCCCAATATACGGCCAAAATCATCGGCGATGATGGAAATCCTGAAAGTGAAGGGAAAAACGTAGCGGTTCTCATTGACAACAAGATGCATAACCTCAAGACAGATAAAAACGGATTTGTTGCAATTAAAATTGACAGTAACTTCAAGGCGGGTACACATTCCATTGAAATCAGATATAAGGGGGCAAGCGCCAAGAATAAGGTTGTCGTAAAGCATCTGGTCAGCCTCAAATCAGCATCCATCAAAAAATCTGCCAAAAAATTGGTATTGACTGCAAGTTTGGCAAAGGTCAACGGCAAATATCTTAAGAATAAGAGGATTGTCTTCAAGTTCAAGGGAAAAACCTACAAGGCAAAAACCAACTCTAAAGGTGTTGCAAAGGTTATCATTAAAAAGTCAGTCTTGAAAAAGCTCAAAGTTGGCAAGAAGGTAGCTTATCAGGCAACATACCTTAAAGACACAGTCAAAAAGACTGCTAAAGTTAAAAGGTAACTCGCTTCGGCGGTTACTCACTTTTTTTATTTTTTTTAATTAATTCCTATAGATTAACCATTCACAACATACTTATTTTCCAACATGATTCATTATCCTATCATGAATGATGAATATTTCACTTGCTTTTTAATTCAAACATGCCTATTTTCAATCGTTAAATCAAGTAGGTAGTAATTGTTTGATGGAAAGATTTAAGTTTCTGGCAATGATTTAAAAAGAGAGAGTGTTGGTGTTTAAGTGACTAGTTTAAACACCAGTGTTTTTTGAGGAAAATTATATATTGGCAGATTTTTTTTAATTTTCCAACGACTTGTATCAAATTTGAAAATTGTGAAAAATCTAATTCAACACAATTCTAAGTTTGGAGAGTATTAGTATTTTTGACTAATAATGTAGAGTGTTTTAGGTTTACCTAAATTTCATCTCTATTACTTACTTTGTCACCATAGTATATAAAGCTTTGCATTTTTTTAGGTATGCCTAAATTTAACATAAAAGTTTACGTCCATTTTCAGTGATGAAAAAAAGAAAATATGGTGATGTATATAGGTTTTTACTCTCCGTTAACCGCTTTAACTTCCTGATAAGTCGCATACAATGAATAGACCCATATGATGAAGACAACTATACCAAAAATCGCGCTTACAAACAGGAATATTAATTCAGCTATTATTGCAAGCACTGCCAGGATAATACCTTTCTGAATATCCCCAGCATAGATCAGTCCAAGTCCGGACCAGATGATTGAAAGGACCAATGCGATTATCATATTCTTTTCCGCCATTATTTGACACCTCTTAATTTGGTGAAAATAGTTTGTAATTTCATTTATTTAAGGATTGCTTTAAAAGAAACATTATTTTTACATTTAAACTGATAATTGTAATATATTAACCATATCCTTCTAACAACCTATACAAAAGATAATTAATGCTGAATAACAGATTAATATTCAACTGGTGATTTAATGTTTGGAAACATGAACAGGACTAAGGCATATGCATATCTTGCGGGAATATTTTGTGCATGCATGATTGCATCCAACATATTGGCTACCCGAACTTTGGAAATAAGTTTCATAGCATTGCCATGTTCGATATTGACATTTCCGATACTCTTTATTGTTAATGACATCCTGTCTGAAATCTACGGCTTTAAACTGACAAAGGATGTTATCTATTTGGGTTTTATCATCAATGTAGTGGCGGTTGGCCTATATCAGGTTGCCATGATGTTTCCTTCAAGCAGTCCCAATGCTCCTGCATTTGCAGCGCTTCTCTCAACAACTCCCCGGCTATTTGTGGCAGGGCTTGTTTCCTACATGCTGGGCAATCTCTTAAACTCCCAGGTACTTGTCAAATTAAAGGAAAAATATCATAATCTGCTTTTTGTACGTGTTATAGTGAGTACCATAATAGGGGAAACAGTCGATTCGGTTATTTTCATTTCAATTTCATTCTATGGAGTTCTGCCGAATGAATTGATTGTGACCATGATCTGCTGTCAGATAGTGTTCAAGGTATTGTATGAACTGATATTCTATCCGTTAACCAGAAAAGTGATTTTAAAAATAAGAACATTGGATGAGGGATCACTGTTTAGCTAGAATTAAAAAAAGGAGTTGTTGGAAACTCATTCGAGTTTCCTTAAATTAGTTTTTGAATTTCTTCACGAACGATTTTGTTTACGAGTCCACCATCGGCTTTTCCTTTGAGCTGTTTCATGCACATGCCCATCAATGGACCCATTGCACCCATCTGACGTTCCTTAACCATTCCTTCATTTTGAGCTACGATGTCTGAAATTATTTTATGAACATCCTCTTCGCTCATCATGACAAGATTGCTTTTCTCGGCAATTTCTGAAATTTCTGTGTCAGGTGCCTTGATGGTTTCGACTGCAAGTTTTCTTATGCTGTCCTTTGCAATTTTGCCGTCAGCCAATAATGTGAATATTCCTTTGAAATGATCTAAAGTTAAGACATTAACATCATGCCCTTCCCTTTTGATTTCTCTGAGGTCATATGCAAGAAGTGAAGCGACAGGTGTTGCATCAACATCAACATCAGCCAAAATTGCCTCAAACATGTCTGCCTCTTGCCTTTTGACAAGTTGTGTTGCCAAGTCTTCACTTAGCTTGTACTCTTCAATAATCCTGGCCTGTTTGACATCTGGCAATTCAGGCAGGTTGTTTGCAATAGGCTCGATTCTGTCTTCAGTAATCTTGAATAATGGAATGTCGGTTTCAAGATACATCCTGTTTGCGGTTGGAAGAGGTCTCATATATTCGGTGTTGCCGTCATCAAGCGCTTTTCTTGTTTCTTCAACGACACCGTCTAAACCTAATTGAGCTCTTCTTTTAACCTCTTCTAAAGCGGATATTGCGATGTCCTCGTCATGCGCTACAATGATGAATGCGTCCTCTTCGCCAATGTTTAAAAATTCGGCAATCTTGTCAACTTCATCCTGTTTGATTCCATAAGCAGGCAATTCGTCAGAGTGGAAAATTCCTGCAACGCCACGTTTTTTGGCATAGCTTGCAATTTCGGTACCGAATCTTCTTCCAGGCTGCACTTCACGGCCGATCAGTCCGTCATATCCTTTCAATACAACTGCTTTTATTGTTTCAGCTGATTTCAATATCTTTGATTCTGTGTCTTCAAGAAGCTCATCCAAATCATGGATTTCCTCAAGGACTTCTGCATTTCTTGCCTGAAGCTCCTTTTTGATGTCAATCAATGCCAATTGCCTTTGAACTTCACGGTTAACGATTTCAGCCATTAAATCTAAATCTTGTACCCCCTTGATTTCCACACGTGCTCCTTCTGCAATGGAAATGTTCAGGTCCTGTCTGATTGTACCGAGTCCTCTTTTAACGTTGGTACTTCTCAATATCTGACCGAGCATGTATGCAACTTCCCTTACCTGATCAGGATGGTGCATTGAAGGATCTGTTGTGATTTCGGCAAGAGGTATTCCCAAACGGTCCAGCCTGAATTCGGTAAAGCCGTCCTTGGTTTCAACCCTTCTTGCTGCGTCCTCTTCAAGACCTAGGCTTTCAATGACCACTTTGCCGTAAGGTGTTTCAAGATAACCGTCGGTTGCAACCATACCGGTTCTCTGGAAACCGCCTGTGTTACTTCCGTCAATGACCTGTTTTCTCATTGTGTGGAATTCGTCAACAATGTGCATGTTCATAAGGCATGCGATTGTGATACAGATGTCCAAAGCCTCTTCATTCAGGCTATGAGGCGGTTCGTCATCGTTTTCAACAAGGCAGGTGTGCTTTGCAAAGTTTTCATATTTGAAGTTCAATCCTCTGAGTGATTCCTGCAGTGCAGCACGGTCGATTTCACCAAGCTCTGATTGGGTTGGCCTCAGTTTCCTTTGGATAAGTTCATCAAAATCATCGTCAACAAGCTCTGTTTTACATGGACAGAACAATTTATGCTGACTGTTCAATTGTTGGTGAATTTCAAGTCCCATTTTCAATCCTAATTTTTCATAATCGTATTCCATGCTATCACCTTAGTTCAAGAAATCCTTGATTGTGGATTTTTCTCCAAATTCACCTGCAATGTTTGTTTGCATAATCTCTTTTACCTTTTCGTAATCGTCACTTTGGCCTAATGCCCAGCATAATTTCACATATGTTGTTTCAGGGGTCATGTCACGTCCGGATATTACTCCTGCATCCAGAATGTTACGTCCGGTTGAGTAGACGTTCATGTTGACCCTTCCGTAAAGGCATTGTGAGGTCATTACCACAGGAATCTTTTCGTCCTGTGCCCTTCTGAATGAATCGATCAGGTCATTCGGCACATGTCCAAGACCGGTTCCCTCAATGACAAGGCCCTTATATCCCTTATCGATATGATATTCGATAAACTCTTTGGAAATGCCTGGGAAGCTTTTGATGAATCCGACTTTTTCCTCAATGCCGGTATTCAGTTCAAGCTCATTTTCGCCACGTTTTGTATAATTGTACTCAGGATTGATAGTAACTTTCTTGTTTTCGATTGTAGCTATTGGCTGAGCGTTGATGCTTCTGAATGTGTCCCTTCTTGAGGTATGCATTTTCCTTACCTTTGTACCTTTGTGAAGGTAGTTGTATTTGTCGTTAAGGCTTCCGTGCATGCAGACACAGACTTCAGCAATGTCGGACTTTGCCGCAACCACGGAATCTATTAAATTGATGTTGGCATCACTTGAAGGTCTGTCTGAACTTCTCTGAGCACCTGTAATTATGATTGGAACAGGTGTTTTGACCATGAAGCTCAATGCGGCTGAGGTATAGTGCATTGTATCGGTACCGTGAGCTATCACAACGCCGTCAGCCCCATTGGAAATGTCATTGGCTATTTCTTCCGCTGCTTTTACCCAGTATTCCGGCTTCATGTCTTCACTTAATATGTTGTATAATGCCTTTACATTGTAATTGGCATAGTCCAACAGTTCAGGGTTGGCCTTAACAAGGTCTGATGCGGTAAATTTAGGGTGCACTGCACCTGTACGATAATCGATAACTGAAGATACTGTACCACCGGTTGACACAATTGAAATGTTCTGTTTTGAATCGTCATGTGGAATTTCAGTTTCATCATAACCTATTTTAGGCTTGTCGCCCTTTTCAATGAGTTCTGCGGTGGTGTCTTCGATAGCCACTCCAATGTTATAACCGCTTGACAGCTTTATGACGAGATAACCGTCATCTGCGTCTTCAGGCCTGTCAAGTAGGATACCGGTATAGGATATGTCTTCCTTATTGACTTTGATGGTATCTCCTATACTCAAACCGTAATTTTCAATATATTTTTCAGCATTTTCTTTATATGTCATCAAATCACACTATGAATTGTTTTTAATCCATTCAGCTCCAGCTTTTAGAACTTCAATGTTCACATCAATGACCTTAGGTTTGGATGCAAACATTTCTCTGATTGCATTTTCGTAGGATTCGCGTTTTAAAACATCGCCCAATTCGGTCAATGCTCCTAAAAGTGCAGTGTTTGCAGTTCTGGCATTGCCGTGTTCCTCTGCAATATCCACACATGGCATTGCAATGACCTTTACGTCACGGTCTGTTTCAAACTCTCCTATTTTAGCATCATAAAGTATTACTCCGCCTTCTTTCACATCATGTGAGAACTGTTCCAGTGAAGGCTTGTTTAAGGCAATAAGAATGTCAATGTCATCAACAACAGGTGTTCCGATTGTTTCATTGGAAATTACAACAGAACAGTTTGATTTTCCTCCTCTCTGTTCCGGTCCGTAGCTTGGATACCATGAAACATGTTTTCCTTCAGCACATGC
>CACWUH010000053.1 GCA_902764015.1 uncultured Methanobrevibacter sp.
GCCGCAATGAGATATGCTGCCCAGAATGGTTTTGAGGGCATAGTCGTTTCAGGCAATGCTCCGACTGCAGTTTTCGAAGCGATGGACTTATATCAAAAAGGTGAAATGAATCTTAAGGCTATTGTAGGAGTTCCTGTCGGTTTCGTAGGTGCGGCCGATTCAAAGGAAGCGCTTCACAATTCAGATATTCCGAATATCATCGTTGAAGGGCCTAAAGGCGGAACGCCGATAGCAGTAGCATGCGTAAACTCATTAATACAACATTTATAGTGTGTGATAAAATGTATTCTGAAGAATTGTTCAACGAATCAAAGAAATATTTCCCCGGTGGGGTTAATTCTCCCGTTAGGGCTTTCAAGCCTTATCCGTTCTTTGTCAAAAGCGCCGGCGGATCCAAGCTTACCGATGCTGACGGCCAAACTTACATAGACTATTGTCTGGCATACGGTCCCTTGATATTGGGCCATGCCAATCCCAAGGTAGTAAGGGAGGTTTCAAATCAGCTGACCATAGGCACAGCCTACGGCACTCCGACTGAAAATGAAATCAAATTGGCAAAAGAGGTTGTTGACAGAATCCCTGCTGCTGAAATGGTAAGGTTCTGCAACAGCGGTACGGAAGCCACCATGAGCGCCATCAGGCTTGCAAGAGGTTTTACAGGCAGAGATAAGATAGTTAAATTTGAGGGCGCATATCATGGAGCCCACGACTATGTGCTGGTAAAAGGCGGTTCCGGAGCTGCAACATTGCCTGATTCTCCGGGCATACCTGAAGATACTACCAAAAATACTCTGTCCGTTCCTTTCAATGACGAAGAGGCTCTCACAGACTTGATTGAGAAGGAAGGTGAAAACATTGCCTGCATCATCATGGAAGTTGTCATGGGCAATGTCGGATGCATTGAGCCTAAGCCTGGATTTTTGGAGTTTATCAGAAAAATAACTGAGGAAAACGATATTGTTTTAATCTTTGATGAGGTGATAACCGGATTCAGGGCATCACGCGGTGGTGCGCAGCAGTATTACGGAGTCACTCCCGACCTGACCACATTAGGAAAAATCGTTGGAGGGGGCCTTCCGATGGGAGCATTCTGCGGTAAAAAAGAGATAATGGAATTGATAGCTCCGCAGGGTCCGGTATATCAGGCAGGAACGTTCTCAGGAAACCCTATATCAGTTCAGGCTGGATTGTCCACAATGGCACAGTTGGACGATGCATTCTATAAGGAACTGGAAAGGAAAGGAAACTTCCTTAGGGGAAACATTGCCTCGATAATTGACGATGAGGGCTATAACATCCAGCCGGTAGGACTCGCTTCAATGTTCCAGATTTATTTCAATAATGAGCCGGTCCATGATTATGCCGATGCACAGGCTTCCGACAGAAAGCAGTTCCTCAGATACTTCAAGACATTATTGAAGGAGGGTGTGTTCATACCGCCTTCACAGTTTGAATGTAATTTCATTTCAAGCGCCCATAGCATGGAAGATTTACAGAAGACTTCCGACGCCATTGAACTGGCATTGGAAGCTGCATTTAAGAAAAGTAGAAGGTAATAAAATGGAAATCGATTTTAAAGAGATTGTATCATATGCGGTCATTCTCATAATTGTATTGATTGCCGCCCAGCACTTGAATGTTGTTGTTTCAGGAAGTATGGAGCCTGCATTCTACAGGGGAGACATCGTGATGATTGAAAAGGCTGATTTCTTTGGCCTTCATGAGTTTGATCCCAACAGCGTTGAGGTAGGCGATGTCGTCGTCTATAATGCGGCATGGTATGACCAGCCGGTGATTCATAGGATTATCAACATTACGGATATCAACGGAACAACGATGTATGTCATAAAGGGCGACAATAATGACAAGCCCGACCCTTATTACGTGACGGCAGACCAGATCAATGAGAAGGTAGTTACACTCGGCGACAATCTTGTGGTCATTCCGAAAATAGGATATCTTCCCCTCTGGCTTAGAGGTTTATAATTTTTAGGTGAGTTAATGTATTTTGAAATTGAAAAGCAAGCTATTGATGCCATAAATAAGGCATTGGATCAGTATGATGTGGAAGTTGACAGGGATTTCAGGCTTGAGTTTCCGCCGAATCCAAAATTGGGCGACCTTGCAAGCACAATTGCATTTGCCCTTACCAAAAAGCTGAGGACTTCGCCTCCCGAAGTCGCAGCCGACCTGGTGGAAAAGATTGAAGTTCCTGAAATATTTAGTAAGGTTCAGAACTTCGGCCCTTATGTAAATTTCTTCATTGATTATGACGTGTTCTCAAAGTTATTGCTGGAAAAAGTTGACGAGAGTTATGGTCAGCTTCCTGAAACCGGCGAAAAGATTGTTTTGGAACACACTTCAGCCAACCCTAACGGTCCGTTGCATATAGGACACATAAGAAACTCCATTTTCGGAGATTCCCTTGCAAGGCTTTTGAAACTAGCCGGAAGGGATGTCACAACCCAGTACTATGTGAATGATATGGGAAGACAGATTGCAATCATCGTGTGCGGAATAACCGAACTCGGATTGAAGATTGAAGACTATGACGGCGAAAAGGTCGACCACAAGGTTGGAAAACTCTACTTCGATGCCAACAAGGCGGTCGAAAATGATGAAGATTTACAAGTTAAGGTAGATGAACTGATTCAAAAGTATGAAGAGGGAAGTGACGATCAATTAAATGAAATCTTCGAGCAAGTAGTTTCAACTTGTCTTTCTGGAATGAAGGAGTCACTTCAAAGAATCAATATAATTCATGATGATTTTGTATGGGAAGGACAGTTTGTCAGAAGCGGTGAGGTTGACGAGCTGGTCCACTATATTCAGAGGGAAGGTTTCACCCGTGAGGATGATGTTTTATACATTGACCTGACTGACTTCAACATCGAAAAGGAATTCGTGCTCAGACGCTCAAACGGAACATCACTTTATTCAACCCGTGACTTGGCCTATCACAAGTACAAGGCCACATTGGGAGACACAGTTCTTGACATTTTGGGCTCAGACCACAAGTTGGCCGCAGAGCAGATCAGTGTCATCTTCGAGGAAATCTTCAGGCAGACTCCTCCGGAAGTGATATTCTACGAATTCATCACATTGCCTGAGGGATCAATGTCCACAAGAAGGGGCAAGTTCGTGTCTGTCGATGAGCTGATTGACGAGGCCGTATTGAGGGCAACAGATGAGATAAAGTCCAGAAATCCTGACCTGACCGATGAGGAAATTGCGCCGATGGCTGAAGAGATTGGTATCGGAGCTGTAAGGTTCTTCATTGCAAAGCTCTCCCCTGAAAAGCATTTGACCTTCAAATGGGATGAGGCATTGAGCTTTGAGAGAGGCTGCGCTTCAATTCAGTATGCTCATGCAAGGGCATGCAAGCTTCTTGCAAAATCCGGCAAGGATGTCAGTTCCCTGAAGGTTGCCGATGATTGGACACCTAATGGCGCTGAGCAGGACCTGGTAAGGCAAATCGCCAAATTCCCGCAGGTCGTTGATGATTGTGCTGCCAAAAAGAGAGTGCACAATGTCACCCAATACTGCCAGGACCTGGCAGGTTCCTTCAACAAGTTCTACAAGTCAGAGCAGGTGATAGGCTCTGATGTGGAAGACACCAGACTGATTCTGGTTGACAGGGCCAAGACAACCATCAAGAACGCTTTGGACATTTTGGGTGTTTCAGCACCTGAAAAAATGTAGATGAGTTGTTAACTCATCTTTAATTTTTTTTTTTTAAAATTTTAGTCCACATAGTGGATGTAATCTTCTTTTCTTGGAAGAGGCTCCGACGCATCCATATCAGGATATCCCAATACCACATGGCCGATTCCTTCATATCTTTCAGGAATTCCCCATTCCTTCAAAAGCTCTTTTCCCTTTTCAGACGAAAATTCTTCGCGTGCCCTGTGAATCCAGCAGCTTCCGACACCCACTGCATGGGCGGCATTCACAAGCACAGCAAGCACGCTGCATCCGTCCTCAACATATGTAGGTATCTCGCTGTCCGCCAAAACAATTAATAATGTTTTTGCACCGTATAGCGGATCCATGTCCTCCGGCACGTCCACCGGGAAATAGCTTCTGTTCCAGGCCGAGAATTCCTTGATGCTTTCCGGATTTTGAATCACCACGATTTTCGGTGACTGCAGGCCCCTTCCTGTTGGGGCATAGGTTCCGGCTTCCAGTATGGTCTTTAAATCCTCATCTGAGATTTGCTCGTCCTTGAATTTTCTTATGCTTCTTCTTGTCTTTAGGTTTTCGATTGTTTCGTTCATAGTAAGTTCTCACAAATTTTAATCAATAATTTTTTGAAATCCTTGAATTCCTCATCGCTTAGGCTTTCCTTTATCATATCATCCCACTTTTCATCATAATCCAGTACTTTTTGAGCTATTTTTTCACCTTTTGAAGTCACGTTTATGATTTTTTTCCTTTTTTCTGGGGTTTTCATTATCAATCCCTTTTTTTCAAGCTTGTCCAGATTCCTTGTCACAGTGCTTTCGTTCACATGCAGCTTTTTTGCCAGCTCCTCCTGGCTTATGCCCTCATTTTTGTATGCGTTTATCAAAACGGGATACAATCCGGAGCTCAGACTGACGTCTTTCAGTTTGCCGTTGATGTATGTTGTCTGTTTTCGGTAAAGCAGGCTAACGAGAGGGGATGTTGGGATGTTTTCATCAAACTGCATTGTCTCTCCCCTTTATCAGCTTGTTTATGTAGAGCTCGATGCATGCATAGCATATGAGGGAACCTATTCCCCCTCCGAGAAGCATTCCGCAGTATATTCCGAACTCTCCCATGTTGAAGGTGAATCCCAGAAGGTAGGCAAAGATGAGCACCAGTATGAATTCCCTGAATGTTGTCAGGACAAATGAAATCGTTCCCTTTCCCACTCCCTGGAAAACGTTACCTGCGCTTGCCCCGAATGGAACATAGAGGATGAACAGGCACATCAGCTGCAGAAAGCTTGCAATCAATGGCTCCAGTTGTGCGCTTCCTTCAGAGTATGAGAATATGAAAGCTATCTGGTTTGCAAAGACGTTCAGTATTATGCACACTATTATTGAAGCGATAAGCGCCACCTTGACGGCGTATCTTGCGGTGACCCTCAGGTTTTCATATTTTCTGGCTCCGAATGCCACTCCCGCAACGGATATCGCCGCAGTTCCGACTCCTATCGCCGGAAGCATTCCGATGTTGACTATTCTCCATCCTGCGGTATAGACGGCCACTGCTGTAGGTCCGGACACTATCGTGAGCATGTAGTTCACGAATATCGTCAGGACTGAAAGCACCAGCTGCTCGAGGCTGGCAGGTATTCCCACAACCAGAATGTCCTTGTACATATTGAGGTCGTTGTGGAAGTCCTTGAAGTCGTATGAGAGATACGTGTCCTTTTTGACGAATATCCAATAGAACATCATAAGAAGGCTTATGAACGGGCCGAGTGCGGTTGCCAATGCGGCTCCCCTGATTCCCAATCCTAATGTGTAGATGAATATCGGGTCCAGAATCATGTTGATTATCGCCGCAAGGGCTATAGGCACAGTTGCCCTTTTTATGTCTCCTTCGGCCCTGAATGCACCTCCGACGATTGGAGGCATCAGCAGAGCGATTGTGCATGAAAATATTATGAATCCGTAGTCCATTGCATAGCTTAAGACGCTTTCCGCTCCCATAAGCTTGAGCAGAGGCTCCATGAATGCAATAAATACTATTGTAATGATTATTGAAACGATGACGCTTAAAATCAGGTTGTGTATTGCGGCGTTGTTTGCCGAATGCTTGTCTTCGGCTCCGATGTATCTTGAAATCAGCGAGTTTCCGCCCGCTCCAAGCCCGTTTCCGAATCCCACCAGAATCATGAAAAGCGGTGTGATGTAGCCCAGTGCAGCCAGTGGTTCAGTTCCAAGTCCCGCCACCCATATGCTGTCGATGATGTTATTTGCAAATATCAAAAACATGCTTGCTATTATCGGCAGGGACAGTTTGTTTATCGCCTTTTTGGGGTCTCCCGTTATCATTTCAATGTTTTCATTTTTCTCCATTCTTAACCTCTCTTGCATATGCAATTATACTCTTGTATATGCAAGTGTTAGTATTTAAAGGTAATGGTGTAAAAAAAAATGATTTTCAAAAAAAATAAGGATATAAGTATTGAAATTGGTCAATACTTATTTATTGGGTCCATTGAGAGTTTCTGTATTCGTCAGTGTTTGGATGTTCGTACAGGTCTCTGAGTAAACCTATTTCATTTCCATCCATGTCTCCGCCGTGGATTGTACCGAAGTCATCGTAATAGACTCCCAGCTCCTCATCGTAGTATAGGTTGGAGAAAGCCTTATCGCCGTATCCGCTTGTAGGGGTACCGTCAGAGCTGGATCCGTTGGTTGAATCTGAACTTGAGCTTGAGCTTGAAGTTGCGTTGTTGTACATTACAGTGTTGGCGGTTGCATTTTCTGAAATGGTTTCTTCAGCAGTTGAAGTACCTTCTTCAACAGTTATTTTTGTTTTTGCACTGCATCCGTTGTACTTGTCGTTTCCGGCAAAATCAACTGTTACATCATAGTCCCCTGCATCTTCACCGCTTATGGTGAGGAATCCTTTACCGTTCTGGTCTGTACTGATTGTGTATTTTTGGATGCTTCAGGATCCGTCATCATATGAAATTACAACAGTTTGTCCTGCAATTGCAGCGCCTTGTACTTCTTTGAGTTCGAATTGTACTTGATCTCCATTTTTTAAGGTGTTTTGGCTTAAAAAATTGATTTGAGTGTTGATTTTACCATCCTGGGTTGTTGCCTGTGGCTGGGAGAATGCGAACATTGCAACAACTGCGATGATGATAACAATCAGAATTGCGATAATAATATTTTTGTTCATTTTAATCGCCGAAAATATATAGATTCTAATGGGACATTATTGATTTGCATATAACATTGTGTCCAATTGATAATATTAATTTATAACCTATATAAAGCTTTTCGAGTGCAAGTACACGCTTGCATATTGAAACCATATCTCTTAGCCGATTGTAATTAATTTTTCACTGGCTTTTAGATTTGAAATGATTTAAATATTTTTAAGGACATAGTGTATATAAAGGAGAATTTTATCATGAAAGTTTTAGTTGTTGGAACCGGCGCTCGTGAACACGCTATCGCCGACGCCCTTAAGGATGATGTGGAATTATATGTTTACATGAGTAAAGTTAACCCTGGAATGAGCAGGATTGCTGATTTTAAGCAAGGCGATGAGGGGGAAGTGGAAAAGGTGGCCGAATACGCAGTTGAAAATGACATTGACATTGCATTCATAGGCCCTGAAGCACCTCTTGGAAAGGGAATTGTGGATGAGCTTGAGAAAAACGGAATCAGATGTGTCGGACCTACCCAGAGTGCGGCAAGAATCGAAACCGACAAGTCATTCATGAGAAAGCTCTTTGAGGACTACGAAATCGAAGGGTCACTTGTCTACAAGGTGTTTGACAACTCAGAGGACGTGTCAGCATTTCTCGACGAGTTTGACCGTGACGTAGTGGTGAAACCTGTCGGTTTGACCGGAGGAAAAGGAGTAAAGATTGTCGGTGACCATTTGAAGGACAATGAAGAGGCAAAGGAATACTCATGCGAAGTGATTGACAATGAAATGGGAGGATTTGCCCAGGTAATCATAGAAGAGAGACTTATAGGTGAGGAATTCACCATCCAGGCATTCTGTGACGGCGAACATTTGGCTCCAATGCCTGCTGCACAGGACCATCCACATGCTTTTGAAGGCGATGTCGGTGCAATCACTGGTGGAATGGGATCATACTCTGATGTTGGTGGATTGCTGCCGTTCTTAAGTCAAGATGATTATGACAAGGCAGTTGAAATAATGAAAGCTACTTTGAAGGCTATTGCCGAGGAAGCAGAACCTTACAAAGGCATATTATACGGCCAGTTCATGCTGACAGCCGACGGTCCTAGACTGATTGAGTACAATGCAAGGTTCGGAGACCCTGAAGCGATGAATGTGCTGCCACTTTTAAAAACTCCATTGGCCGATGTCTGCCAGGCAATTGTCGACGGAAAACTTGGGGAAGTTGAATTCGAGGACAAGGCCAGCGTATGCAAATACATCGTGCCTGACGGATATCCTGAAACCCAATATGCCGGTGAACTGATTGAAATAGATGAGGAATCCATTGAGGATATGGGAGCCAAGGTCTTTTATGCGGCCGTAAGCCAGGAAGATGACGGAATTCACCTGTCCGGCTCAAGGGCATTGGGCATTGTGGCCAGCGGCGAGTCCATCGAAGAAGCTGAAAAGATAGCTGAAAAGGCCTGCGAATTCGTCAAGGGCAATGTCTACCACAGAAGGGATGTGGGAACAACTGACCTTGTAAACAAGCGTGTTGAACACATGAAAGAAATTTTAAACTAAATTTCTTTTATTCTTTTTTTTATCCGGTGGTTTGAATTAAAAAATATGATTCTGAAGATGTCGATGATTTGAGAAGGGAAACTCTCGAACAGCTGGAGCTTTTCAGGCAAAGTGTCGATGATGAGAAGACCATTGAAAAGATAGACAATCTTTCGAATTCAATATTGGATGATGGCGATACGCACAGAAGCGCTCGCAGAGATGTGAAAAAGCTTAAAAGAATCAATAAAAGATTAAGTTTTTACAAGCGTTTCAAAATGGCGCTGCAAAGCGACATTGACATCGAACCCGGCAGGATAATGGGGCTTACCGACGGAATCTTTGGGATGGTGATGACACTTCTGGTATTTGGGATTGCCCTTCCGGAACTGCAGATTGCCAGCTATTCCGATTACATATCATTCATTTCATCTTTGGCGCCGACTATCGGAGTCACCATAGTCAGCTTTGTCCTGATAGGTTCATTTTGGATTTATCACCATGAGTTTATTAAGTTAAAAACGTTGAATATTCCTTATCTGTGGATTAACATATTGTTTCTGATTTGCATATCTTTCATGCCGTTTACAACTTCCCTGATTGGAAATTATTCCCATTTCTTTTTGTCCGAGGCATTGTTCGGCCTGGACATATTTTTGACATGTGCACTGTTCCTGCTGATGTATTATTATGCGTATTCTCGGAATTTCCTTGAAAGGATGCCCTCACATGATGAAAGGCATTATTTCCACCATACCTTTTTCATAATCATGGGATTGACCATAATCGTTAACCTGTTGGACTTCAACGTGTCAAGCAATTTCATATACCTGTTTTTGCTTGTTCCTGTGATATCAACAGTTAGGGATATCACTTTTAGAATGAAATCATAGAAACATTTAATATATATACCTTACAAATATCTTTTTTTATACTATTTAAAGGGGATTTGAATGAATAGTCTATTATCAATTACAGACATCAAGGACGATGTCAAAGACATTTTGGATTTGGCCAGCAAAATCAAGGCGGGCGAGATGGAGGAAAAGCCTCTTGAAGGTAAGACATTGGCAATGATTTTTGAAAAGTCATCCACAAGAACCAGAGTCTCGTTTGATGTTGGAATGTATCAACTGGGCGGAAGGGCGATCTTTCTTTCTTCCAATGACTTGCAGATGGGAAGGGGAGAGCCGATTTCAGATACCGCAAAGGTGTTGAGCCGTTTTGTTGATGGAATAATGATAAGGGCTATCAGGCATTCCGATGTTGTGGAGCTGGCAAAGCATTCCGATGTGCCGGTCATAAGCGGTCTGACAGACTTGGAACACCCCTGCCAAGCGCTTGCAGACATGCTGACAATCAAGGAACATTTAGGCGATTGGAAGGGCAAGAAAATATGTTTTGCCGGTGATGGTAATAACGTATGCAATTCCCTTTTATTGATAGCTCCCCTTTTGGGAATGGACATATCCGTTGCCTGTCCTAAGGGATATGAACCTAGTGAAGATATTTTGAAGACTGCCCGTGAATATGCAGATGAGAACAATACTCAAATAGTCGTCAGCGATGATATAGGCGTTGCCCTGGAAAACGTTGATGTGGTGTACACTGACGTTTGGGTAAGCATGGGTGATGAGGCCGAAAAGGCAAAAAGAGAAATAGATTTGGCACCGTTCCAGGTAAATATGGATTTGATGAGTTTTGCAAATGACGGAGCTATTTTCATGCACTGCCTTCCTGCAGTCAGAGGCCAGGAAGTATCTGCCGATGTAATCGATGGGCCTAAATCAGTTGTTTTTGATCAGGCAGAAAACAGGTTGCATGCCCAAAAGGCTATCTTATACCATTACATGAAAGATTAACGGAATATTGCTCCAATAATCGCAAATACAATGAATACTACTATTATGCATAGACAACAACTCATCAAGTTTGAGTCATCATTATTTGAAGTGCTTGTTGTGCTTGAGGGACCTGTTGTGCTCTGTTGGTTTGTATGATTAGTGTCAATAGTATTTTCGATTACCTCTGCTTTTTTGACTTCCTCTTCTTTCAGTCTTTCTCCGCAGTTTCTGCAGAAGACCGCATTGTCAGGATTTTCTTCACCGCATTTTCTACAAAACATTTAAAATCCACCTTATTATTATTTTCAAAAAGATTATCAGGCCTACACCACCGATAAAGCCGGTGATGAACCTTATATTATTTGTGCTTTCCCTCGGACCGAAGTATTGTGTGACGCCATCGATTGCCACAGGCACCATAAGAATCATTGAAACGACGAGCATTTCCACATTATACGGATGCTTGTAGGAGAAGTTCACAATCAAATAGACTATCAACCCAGCATAAAATCCGGTGCATCTTGCACAGACTGGAAACTGGTGGCCTTTGATGAAGAAGCTTCTCTCGGGGATTCTATGGCAAATGTATTTTGTTAAATCCATGGTCTCACACAATTTGCTAACATTAATATTATTTCAATAATTATATATATTTTTGTATTCAAAGTATTTCTATAATAGATAAAAAGGTTTTTACAATGAGAGGCGGAGAAGCGATAATAGAATCCCTCAAGAACATGGGGGTCAAGACCATATTTGGTTATCCTGGCGGACAGACCATACCATTCTATGACATGCTGTATGATGCGGACATGGATCATATACTGGTTAGGCACGAACAGGCCGCTGCCCATGCGGCGGACGGCTATGCAAGGGCATCAGGTCGTGTGGGAGTGTGTTTGGCAACTTCAGGTCCTGGAGCAACCAATCTTGTAACTGGTATAGGAACAGCTTACATGGATTCTTCTCCAATTGTGGCATGGAATAACAATGCCTATAACTAAACATAGTTATCAACCTAAAGACCCTGATTTAATACCTTCAATGATTAAATCAAGTTTTGAAATTGCTTCAACTGGAAGGCCGGGTCCTGTTTTGATAGATGTTCCAAAAGAGGTTCAGGAAGGAGAATTGACAGAATTCAGGGATGACCTGATTCAGACACCTGGTTACAATCCGACCGTTAAAGGCAACATCAAGCAAATCAAGAAGGCCCGTGACTTGATTAAAGAGGCTAAAAGGCCAATGATTTTGGCTGGTGCTGGAGTCATCATAGCCAATGCATGTTGTGAGCTAAAGAAATTGGCTGAAACCATTAACGCACCGGTAATGACTTCACTTTTAGGTAAAGGTGCTTTTGATGAGACTGATGATTTGGCATTGGGAATGCTTGGTATGCATGGAAGGAAAGTTTCAAACGATTACATTAACGAATCAGATTTACTCATTGCTATCGGTATAAGGTTTTCAGACAGAACAACCGGAAGGCTGGATAGTTTCGTACCTGACACCAAGGTCATTCACATTGACATTGATCCTGCTGAAATCGGCAAGAATGTTGATGTTGACTTGCCAATTGTTGGAGATGCCAAAAATATTTTAAAATCATTAAATAAAGTGTTAGACGAATACACTCCATCAAATGAAGTGAATAATTGGACAGATATGATTAAAGCCAAAAAGCAAGAATTGTTGCCACGTGTAAGTTATGATGATGTTCCTTTAAAACCTCAGACTGTCATAAAGGAAATTGCAGAGGTTTTAACACCAGAATCAATATTGACAACTGATGTCGGTCAGAATCAGATGTGGGCGGCACATTTCTTTGACACCCAAAAGCCGCGCAAATTCATCTCATCAGGAGGTCTTGGAACAATGGGATTCGGATTCCCTGCTGCTATCGGAGCAAAAGTGGCTTGTCCTGAAGACCCTGTCGTATCAATCAATGGTGACGGCGGTTTCCTGATGGTCTGTCAGGAACTGGCTACCGTTCATGAATATGATTTGCCGGTCATTGCCGTTGTTTTGGAAAACAGAACCCTTGGAATGGTATACCAATGGCAAAGCTTATTATATAATAACAGACATTCTCAAACCCTATTGGGCAATAGTCCTGATTTTGTAAAGCTCGCAGAAAGTTTTGGAGTAAATGCAGTTAGGATTACAGAACCGGGCGAGACCAGGGAAGCCCTGTCAAGTGCAATGAAAGATAATGAACCGGTCCTATTAAATGTTGTTATAGACTCCGAGGAAGCCCTTCCTATGCTTCCGCCGGGAGCCGGAATTAATGAGATGATCGGGGAATATAAACTCGAAAAGGATGTGATTTAAATGGAATCAAATTATCACGTTATATCAACACTCGTTGAGGATAAGCCGGGAGTCCTGCAGAAAGTGGCTGGAATGTTCAATAGAAGAGGATTCAACATTGACAGCATAACTGTCGGAAGCTCAGAAGTGGAAGGACAATCCCGTATGGTCATTTCAGTGCATGCGGATGAAAAGGGTTTGGAACAAGTTACAAAGCAACTGAATAAATTGGTTGATGTTATCAAGATTAAAGATATCACTAAAACTGCCGTTAAAAGGGAATTATGCCTTGTCAAGGTAAACATTCCTAACGCTAAAGCAAGAGCAGAAATAATGCAATATTCAAATATCTTCAGGGCACATATATTGGATGTCACAGACCAGACACTAATGATTGAGCTGACTGGAGATAAGGAAAAGATTAATGCATTCATATCTTTAGTAGAAGGCTATGGAATAAAAAGAATAGCCCGTACTGGCCTTACAGCTATGTCAAGGGGAGTATAAATTATGACTATATTAGAAGACGTATTAAAAGACAATAAGGAATTTGTAGATAACTTTGAAGGCGAAGAAATGTCTCACCATGCAGCTAAGAAATTAGCTATCCTGACCTGTATGGACTGCAGACTCATCGACTTTTTCGAACCGGCTCTCGGTCTTAAAAGAGGAGATGCAAAAATCGTCAGA
>CACWUH010000054.1 GCA_902764015.1 uncultured Methanobrevibacter sp.
GACTCATCGACAATACCGCACCAGAACCCCTTCTATGAGCTCAATATCGATTATGGCAAGTTCAAAAGCATCTTTGCGGGAGGCATTACCGGAGCGATTCTCGGCTTTCTTCCGGGCTTCGGGCCGGCCCAGGGAACGGTGATAGCCCAGGCGGTGAGCGGAACAAACGACAATGATGACGATGATACGGTCAACTTCCTCCTGGCGACTTCCGGTCTGAACATCTCGGACTGCCTGTTTTCCCTGATTGCAATCTATATAATCGGAAATCCTCGAAGCGGAATAGCAGTCTACATGTCATACCTTATCTTTGAGATGGGGCTGAATCACTTAGCGATTTTCATATTCGCATCATTGATAGCTGTGTCGGTGTCTTTGGTGCTGTCGTTGAAGCTTGGCGATTCCTTCTCAAGGCTGATGGGTGGTGTTGATTACAAGAAACTGTCTATCGGAGTGATTTTGCTTCAGATTGTGACTATAAAGCTCCTGTCATGTATATGACCCTGGCTTTAATAACTTCAACGGCGATGGGCATGCTTCCCCACTACATAGGCATCGGCAAATCCCATCTTATGGGCGTTTTGATTATTCCTGCCATCGTTATCTATATGCAAATGTTTATATAAATTGGATGGTTTGAAATAGCTAGATAACAACCACATTATCTGCTATTTCTTCAGCTTTCTTTACTATCTCATCCACGTCAACGCCTGGAAACGCATCAATGACACACAAATCGGCATTTTCAACTTCCAAATCCTCAAATGCCTCATTGAATATTTCATATCCATCAGTAATGCCATTTATTTCAAGATTGTATTTCAGAGCCTCAATCATCTCCGGATTGACGTCATTAAATATCACCTTTTCAAAACCGAGTTTCGCTAGATATATTCCCAATGCGCCAAGTCCGCACATCGCATCGACAGCAACTCCCTTTTTGACGTCATTGTTGTTGATATAGTTATGAAGCCTCAAAAGCTTCTCTTCGGTCGTCATCGCAACCTCAATGTGATGTCTTGACTGCCTTTTGAGCAGAACAACCTTATCACCAAGCAACGTCCTCATGACGTTTATCTGAGTGTCATCTCCTTCAAGAATCTCAAAGTGGCTAATCTGGGAATTTCTGTCCAGCTGTCCGACTGTGCTTTGCGGGCTTCCCTTAAGGACGCATTTGACCTCGGGAACCTCATTTATCAGTCTGGATGCAACATCTTCTGTAAAGTCCGGATGCAATAAAATCAGCGTCTTCTCGCCGATGAACTGAGGGTTCAGGCTGCTGTAATAAAATCCTGACAGAGGCACTGGAGAATTGCGCCTGAGCGTTGCCCTTTCAGGAACAATTTCATCCTCAATCATGATTTTCAGGATATGGCTCATGACAATGTCAAGGGGCCTTTTTCCACATTCACATTTCATGTGGTCCCCATTGAGGATATCAAAATCTATCAGCTCGCATAAGGGCGAGAACTTTTTAATCTGGACATCTTGGCATTTTTCACATTGTTCAAGGGATTTGATTTTTTCATCAATTTCTAGGATAAAATCACCTCAAAATTGCTTTACTGTTATAATATTGTCCCATATCACTAATAATGCTTTCAAAAGTAATAAAAACTTTATAAGTTAGTAATACTAATTAGTAATCATGAACAAAATCGCCATTGGTGAAAATATGAACAAAGACATAATACCACAATATGACATAACAAAGAAAGATTATTCCCCCGAAGAGAAGATTCTCTTGGGAGAAATGCGCGAGAACCTGGTTGACCTTGCAATATCAACCGGTGAGAATTTTCAGGTAAGCGAAGAGAGACTGCTGAACGACATCAGGAATTTTCTGTTCCTGCGCCTGACGGGACCCGACCAGAACGCCGGCGTCCCAAACGAGTATCTGGACCGCCTGTCTCGGAAATTCTTAAGGGACATTATAGGATATGGGGCAATCGACCCACTGATTCAGGACGACGAGCTTGAGGAAATCATGATAATCGGAACCGGCAAGCCGATATTCGTCTACCACAGACAATACGGCATGATGAAGACGAATCTCCAGTTCGACAATGAAGGCGAACTCAGGGACCTGATCGATTCGATTGCAAGACAAATCAACAGAAGAATCGACCAGGAGTCTCCCATCCTTGACGGAAGGCTAATGGACGGCTCGAGAATCAACGCCACAATTCCTCCAGTTTCGGCAGACGGACCTTCACTCACAATAAGAAAGTTCAGAAGAGACCCTCTCACCATCATCGATTTGATCAATTCAAGGACAATATCACTTGATTTGGCGGGATTTCTGTGGCTGTGCATCGACGGGCTTGGCGTCAAATCCGCAAATGCGATAATTTCCGGAGGAACAAGCTCGGGAAAGACAACCACCCTGAATGCTCTTTCTGCCTTCATCAACCCTAACGAGAGGATAATCACGATTGAGGACACCCTGGAGCTTCAGATTCCCCATGAGCATGTCATCCGCATGGAGACCCGGCCCGCAAATGTGGAGGGAAAGGGGGAGCTTACCATGAACGACCTTGTGAAAAACTCGCTGAGGCAGCGCCCGGACAGGATAATCGTCGGAGAGGTGAGGGCAGATGAAGCAATCACCCTTTTCACTGCCCTCAATACCGGCCACTCGGGCTTTGGAACCCTGCACTCAAATGACGCAAGGGAAACCATAACCAGGCTCACCAACGAGCCGATGTCAGTTCCCGAGATAATGATTCAGGCAATCGACTTCATCATCATGCAGAACAGAATCTACACCCCGTCAGGCGTATCGTTTAGAAGAATCAGCGAAGTCGCCGAGGTCGTCGGGATGGAGGAGGGAACCGTTCAGCTGAACAAGATATTCCAGTGGAATCCCGAAAGGGACACCATCGATAAAATCGGCATTACGAGCAACACCCTTCGCCAGATTGCAACATTGAGCGGAAAGTCCATAATCGAGCTTCAAAACGAGATTGAAAACAGAAAGCTTGTCCTGAAGCACATGGTCGCTCAGAACATCCGTTCGGTTGAGGGTGTAAACGGCGTCATCGAGCTCTACTACAAGAGTCCGCAGAAGGTCCTCGACAGGATAGTCATGAACAGGTGATTGGATGCTCAACAACTTCTTCATATTCATCGGAGGGGGCGTGCTGTCCCTCATAAGCTTCTTTAAAAACCTGCCATTCAAAATGGCGGATGAAAATCAGGACCCGAGGATTGATTCGTCAATACTTGAAAAGCTGAACTTTGATGTGAATACCTCACAGAGAAAGCATGAAACTAGATTTGATGAGCTGCGCGACAATCTGCTTGAAATCCTTCTCAAAAGAAAGGTCATGGGATTGCTTTTCATCGTGCTGGTGCTGATGGCATTTCTGATGGGACCCGAGCTCAGCGCAATGTATCTGATTATAATCGTGATGATTTACATATTTCTTTTGCAGTATCCCCACATGAAGGACCAAAGAGGATATTCCGACCTAAACCAGGAGCTTCCCTATGCCCTAAGGCACATGAGCATCGAGCTTAAGGCCGGAAGGGGCCTGCATGACGCAATGATAACCATAAGGAATGCAAACTACGGGTCGCTTTCAAGGGAATTCAACAGGGTTCTTGAGGAGATAAAGTTCGGAAAGCCGACTGAGGATTCGCTGCTTGAGATGTCTCATAGGGTCGGCTCAGAAGGCCTTTCAAGGGCCATCCATCAGATTGTGGGAACGCTCAGGGTCGGAGGCAATCTGGCGGGAAGCCTAGAAATCATTGCAAAGGACATCTCATTCGACATGCAGATAAAGCTGAAGGAATTCTCCCAGAAGCTGAATTCATTTATATTGATCTATACTTTCATCGCCATTCTGGCGCCGGTGATAAGTCTGATTATGCTGATGGCCGGTTCCACGGTTATGGGTGATGTGATATCCTCGGAACTGCTGTTTGTAATATATGCGATATTCTTCCCGCTGGTCGTGATGTTTATGGGGCTGTTCATTAAAAAGCTGGAGCCAAAAATTTAAAAAAAAGAGGGTTAGAATATTGATTCAAACCCTTTTGAAGCCAACAGTCCTGCAAAGTCTCCCTTATTATCCATGACTATGTTTCCTTTGGAGTATTGGTCGAGTGCGGCCTGAATCATTGCGGATTTGACATTAGGATTGTCTGAAGCTGCTTTTGCCACTGCCTTAACGACAGCCATTACCGCATCCCCTCTGGATACGCCGCTGCCGTCATCCTCACGGATGATGTCTATGCCGCTTGCATTTGTAATCTTTCCGTTGATTTCCAACGGCCCTGCGGCGGCCAGTATCGCATCAAGCGCCTGACTGTTTATGGCCACAACGGAATCGATTTTGGTGTTGGTGCGGTATTCGACAATTTCCTTTGCATACTGCATACCTATCTCATTGTCAGCATCCCAGAATGCGTCGTGAAGCAGAAGCGCCGATCCGGCACCCTGATCCTGTGCCTCCTTCGGTTCGGAAGCTGTAGGATGAGTCATGTCTCCAGGATAGAATGGAGTGTAGTTTTTAAGAGTTCCGTCTTGCAGATTGACAATGAATGCCATGTCACAGGCACCCATTCCCGGCCTGCTTTCGCTTTCATCTATTGCACATACCAGAATGTTTTTGTTTCCGTGAGTCAGCTCGCTTTCATGTCCCATGAAGAGCGCTCCGGCAATAATTGCTACCAGTCCTATTAGAATAACAACAAGTATTACGATTATGAGTCTTCTTGTTCTATCCATGATAATTACCTACGTTTATTTGATTAAATTTGAAGCATATTATAATTAGATTTTGTGATAAATATAGTTATGTATTGCAGGAAAAATTTGAAAAAATAATAAAAGGATAGGTGAAATTAAATATGGGTTTCATATTTAATTTCTGAGAGTAGTTATATGCATTCATCTAAAATAGATGATAATTGGTGTTTGTTGAGGAGAGTTTAACACCAATTCGTGTTTTCGGGAAATTTTTGGCAGAAGATTTCCCTTGCATCAAATTAGAAAATTGTGAAAAGCTAATTCAATGCCAATATCTATATTTTGGAGATCGTATTATCGACTGATAATATGTTTTGTCAAGTGAAAAATTTAGGTGTGCCTAAATTCATGTCACTTGTATAAAAGTTGGTCGTCATAGTATATAAATGTTTCGAAATTTTTAGGCCTACCTAAATTTCATGTGAACATTACTATAACACACGTTATACAAATATGTTGAGAATAGTATATAAATGTTTTGAAATTTTTAGGCCAGCAAAAAAATAGGCAATAGGATTGTTGAAAAATAACCACATGACCCAATGAACATTACATCCCAAACCTCCGATAGCTTAGGTGATTGTCACTATCCATCTTTTAAATCAGATGATGTAAAAAAATATTCGACTTTTTAAATGATTATCAAAACAAATATAACATATCTCCTATAAATTATGAATCATATAATAACAGGGATGATTACTATTAGGCAAAGAATTATTTTTGTCGCATTAATCTTTTTTGTTTTTATAAGTTTTGCCTGCGTGAGTGCAGCCGACAATCAGACAACAGACGATGCGACTCTTGAAAGTGACGCAGTCACAGAAGAAATATTGATGGATGAGCCGGCAGCGGCGAATTTCACGACTTTGAAAAACGACATTGCAAATGAGGAAAATGAGCTGAAACTGGAAAGGAACTATACCTACAACTACGATGACGACCACACGTATGTGCCCGATGAGGGAATCCGAATTGAAAAGGACAATTTTGTAATTGACGGGCAAGGTTATACCATAAACGGGGCAGGAAGCACCAGAATATTTCTGGTTTCAGCTAAAAATGTAACTCTGAAAAACATTAATTTCATCAACGGACATGTAGATGGCAATGGAGGAGCAATCTATTGGCCCGGAGAAAATGGAACAATACAGAATTGTAATTTCACCAACAACACCGCTTCAAACGGCAAGGGAGGTGCAATATACTTCAATAAGAATGGAATTATAGAAAATTCCAATTTTACAAATAACCGTGCACGATACGCCTCGGCAATCTTCCTGGACAACAATGCTGAAGCGAATATCAGCAATTGCAGATTCACCGACAATAAAGCAGAATCTTACAGTACCATCTACTTTAACAATGGCAAAGGGATTGTTACAAACACCTATTTTGAAAACAACACATCCACAAAAGGCAGCGGCATATACTTCGGTTCAGGAGGCAAAGTAGAGAATTGCACATTCTCCAACAACAAGCTGAAAGGCGACTACAGCTGGGGATCGGCAATCTTCTTTGATTATGGATACGGATGGATCAATAACTGCAATTTTACAAATAACAGTGGACCTGTGACAATAGAATTCGCAAATTATGGTGGGACAATAAACAATTCCAATTTTGACAGAAACTACGGCACCATAATAGAATTCCCTTCCCGACAAGTGGGAATTGTTCTAAACTCAAACTTCACCAACAATATCGGAAGGCAATACGGACCGGTCTATGCCATCGGAAATGCGACAGTGGACAATTGCATTTTTGTCAACAACACCGCCAATAACATGGGTGCGGGAATTACAGTCTTCGGCAGCGGAACCGTTAAGAATTCAGTTTTCATCAACAACAGAGTTACCGATTCGGATAATGGCCAGGGAGGAGCCATTAAAATTGAGGGCAAGGGAATTGTCGACAACTGCAACTTCACCGACAACAGTGTTGAAGCCTTATTTACCCCTTACGGAGGAGCAATCTATTTCGGAAGTGAAGGATACGTGAACAACAGTAACTTCACCAATAACAGATTAAACGGGAATAGAAATGAAGACAAAGGAGGGGCAATCTTTTTCATATCCTCCCTTGCCAGAATAGAAAACTGTATCTTCAAAGACAACCAGGCGAATAAAGGAGGAGCAGCATTTTTCCACAATAACGGAACCGTAATCAACTGCATCTTCAGCAACAACGCGGCAAATGACGGCGGAGCGATATACGCCAGATATGTAAACTACGAGAAAAGAGGTGCAGTAATAAGCCGCTGCACATTTACCGACAACGCCGCAGATAATGGAGGAGCAATCTACTATACCAACGACCCTAATGCCGGAAACATACTCATCGAGGATTCGAATTTCACAAGCAACAGGGCATCATCCAATGGTGCGGTATACATCAACTGTGGAAATGCCACTGTGACCGGCAGCAATTTCACCGACAACCAGGCAGAATTAGGCGGAGCAATCTACTTTAAAATCGACATTTCCAACTGTTCCATCGAAAACTCTCATTTCCTCAGAAACAATGCAAGTGCCGACGGCGGAGCCCTGTACTTCAATGCCCTTGCAAATTTCACCCTCGAAAACGCAACTTTCGATTATAATGTTGCTGAGGGAAACGGTGGTGCGATTTATGTTTTAGACGTTTGTGATTCAACTACATTTAGAGATACGCTATTCATCAATAATGTGGCCGAAACGGGAGACGGAGGCGCAATCAATTTCTTCAGGAATCTGACGGGAGGAACATTTGACAATGTCACATTCATGAACAACACCGGAGGCAATGGAGGTGCCGTAAACGTGGACAGAAACATCAAATCCACCATATTCACCCGCACCAGATTCATCAGCAACACCGCAAGACTGAATGGCGGAGCGCTATATGTTCTCTACAATTCCATCTCAACCGAATTTAAAGACACATCATTCATCAATAATGACGCCAGCGAAGATGGAGGAGCTATAAACATCTATCGCGATTTATCAAATGGAACATTTGACGGCTGCATCTTTGAATATAACCACGGACGCAATGGCGGAGCCATAAATATAGATAAAAATTCCGAGGAAAACCTGTTCAACAACACCCAATTCATCAAAAACACGGCAGAATTAAACGGAGGGGCACTATACATCCTTTACTTCTCCGATTTGGACACCTTCAAAAACACCTCATTTACAGGCAATGTCGCACTTTCCGAAGACGGCGGCGCAATCAATTTCCATAGGACACTGTCAACAGCAACATTTGACAATGTCACATTCGCCAACAACAGCGGACGCAATGGCGGAGCGATAAACGTGGATTCCAACACCGAATCGAATTCATTCAATCATGTCGCATTCATCGCAAATGTCGCCTCCAAAAGCGGCGGAGCATTGTTTGTCCTTCACGAGTCCGAAAAAGATGCCTTCAATGACACATCCTTTGTTGACAATACCGCAAAGCTGAACGGTGGGGCAATAAACTACAACCGTGCCGTTATTGATGCCTCATTTGACAACGCCACATTCACAGACAATTCTGCAGAAAACGGTGGTGCAATAAATGCGAAGGGGGACGTGGTAAACACCACAATCTCCAATTCAGAGTTTAAGGATAACGCTGCAGCTTCCGGAACGAACAATCTTGCCCTGAATGGGGATGGAACATTCAAGTTGGACAATGTGACTCCAGCAAATCTTGGGCCGTCCTATGTTGCACACCTGACAATCATAAACGTTACTGACAACACCACATATGGCGGGAAAGTGGAAATTACCGTGAATGTGACCGGCAAGCTCAATGAGCCGCTCAACGGAACCGTGTCAGTCACAGTCAATGGTGAAAACCGCACGGCCAATGTGGAAAAGGGAAGCGGAAAAATCATACTTCCAGGTTTGGATGCAGGAAAATATGAACTTAACGTGACCTTTACAGGAAATACTTACGCCGGAGTTTCACCGGTCAAATTCAATGTTTTAAAAGCGCCAAACAATGTCAAGGTCCAAATCGGCAACGTCGTCTACGGACATGATGCGATTGTCATCATAACTGCTGATGAGGATGGCAGATACATCATAAATATCGGCGGAACAATCAAAAACGTTGATGTGGTGAATGGCACAGGCAGTGCTGCGATATCCTTGAATGCAGGCACCTACCTGTCAAATACCACCTTTGACAATCCGAATTATGACCCAAACGTGAGCGAGGCAAAATTCAGTGTTTCAAAACAGAATGCAGCAATTACTGCTGCAGGCAAGGCATATGTCATCAACTATGGTGGAAAATACAGCATAACCCTTAAGGATGCCGACGGTAAAGTCCTAAGCGGCAAGAAGGTCACATTCACCCTAAACGGCAAGAACATTGGATCTGCAACCACAAACGCCAAGGGTGTTGCGACAATCACATTGACTGCAAAAATCCTGAAAGCCGCAAAGGCAGGCAAGAAAAACCTTGTGATTAAATTCACAGACTCAAACTACAACACAGCCTCAAAAACAGTCAAAATTACAATCAACAAAGAAAAGACAAAGCTTGTCGCCAAAAACAAGAAGTTCAAAAGGTCTGTTAAAGTCAAAAAATACACAATAGCCTTGAAAAACAGTAAAGGAAAAGCAATCAAGAAAGTTAAACTTACCTTGAAAGTCAAAGGCAAAAAATACACTGCAAAGACAAACAGCAAGGGTAAGGCAACCTTCAAAATCAAAAAGCTGACCAAAAAAGGCAAATTCAAGGCAACCGTCAAGTTTGCAGGAAACGCCTACTACAAGGCACTCAGCAAAAAAGTTAAAATAACCATAAAATAAGGATTTAACTCCTTATTTTACTTTCTTTTTTTTTCAAAATCAATTATTGATTCTTTTCAATAGGAAAATCATATTAAACATATACGGTTTAAAAAATCCTGAGAATTCTTGCACAATAATATTAAATGACCTCTTCAAAAATCATTTAACCAAACATCTAAAACCTGATGATTAACCCTACATTCACAAAGATGATATCATCATCCCCCCCATTTTGATTATGGAACCAATAATAATTTGAATATACAAATTACTTAAAAATCAATATGGCATTGTTGGGAATGACATCCTATGTACATTTCGAGATTTCTAAAAAAAAACATAAGAAACATAAATTATTTTTATGTTCTTTATGAAACTTATGTTTTCCAATGAAAATTTTTAAATATACTAAAAAACATTAGAAACATAAATATTTTTTATGTTTTTTATGAAAAATATTGCTAGAGGTTACAAACATGAAAAATAATCCTTTTAGAAAACGAACCGGAATCTTGCCCTCCCATTTCACCGGTCGTGAAAACGAATTGAATGAACTTAAAGAAATATATCGCTCAACTAAAAACGGCGTGCCTGGCCATTTAATATTATATGGACCAAAAGGGATTGGAAAAACATCCTTATTATTGAAATTTCAAGAAGAGATATCCCATTTTGATGATGTATATCCGGTTAAAATTCCCTTAATAGAAGGAGATTTCGAAGACATCTACACATTGATGATAGAAAAATGTTCCGACAGTTTAGGCATTAACGTAAATCATTTCTGGGAGGAAATAAGTTCATTGGGAATCAATATACCATTTATTGGAGGCATATCATTTTCACGTGAAATCCCAAAAACTAGCCCCGCCATTGCCTTTGAAAAAATCTTAAGCATGATTTATGATAAGCTGGAGTCAAACAATCCGGTTTTAATCCTACTGTTTGATGATCTTCAAAGGATTATGGGCAATGATGAAACAATGAAAATATTAAGCATTCTACAAAACGCTCTTGTGGAATTGAATCTAAAAGGAAAAAACATAATGTTTGTAGCTACCGGTTCAGAAGATATCTTCTACAAGATACAGGACAAACTTGACTCAGCAGTGCGAATATTCGAACCTTACTTAATCGGTCCGTTATCCTACAGCGAAGTATGTGAAGCAATTACCATCCCAATTAAAGAACGGAATGTGGCCTTTGAAGAAGAGGTCATAAAAGAAATATATGAATTATCCGATGGAATTCCATATTATATGCAAATCTTAGCCTACAGCTGCTTTGAAGAAACAAATGAACAAAATAAAGTGACTATTGCCGAATTTAAAAAAGCATCAACATATTCCCTGAATATTTTAGCTCAACGTGAATTCAAAGTGTTGTTCAGCAAATCTACTACAGAAGAACGAAAAATACTATGTCTGATGGCTGAAAGCGATGAAACAATATTATCATATTCATATATCAAAGACAATGCCCATCTAAACTCAGAACCTTCTGCCTCATTAAAAAGTTTAGTCATTGAACCTCCCCTCCTTTTGAGAAGGAGGGGATTCGCAAACCTAAAAAAAACATATGTGTTTTTTTAGGAGATTTTTACTGCACCGTCGTCCCGACGATTTCTAATCCTCTTTGGAGGATGTTTTTACTGGCATTGACGTCCCTGTCATGATGTTTGCCGCACTTGGGGCAGTCCCAGTCTCTGATTCCTAGGTTTCCCAGTCCGCCAATATTGGGATCCTTTTCTCCGCATTTGCTGCAGATTTGTGTGGATGGAAAATCCATGGGAACCTTGATGAAGTCTACATCATTCCAGAGGCATTTGTATTCCAGTTTATCCATGAAGATACGTGGAGCGTTCAATTGAAGATTATGA
>CACWUH010000055.1 GCA_902764015.1 uncultured Methanobrevibacter sp.
TATTTGACGGGATCCTTCCAGCTTGCAGGCTCACCATACACCAGATCGGATATCAGTGCAAGAGCCCTTATCTTTTTTGGGCCGATGCCTTTCAGTAAAATCAGTTCTTCGTAGTTTTCAGGCTGTATTTCCCAGGCTCGGGTCAGCACCTCGAATTCCTTATCTGAAATGTCCATGTCAAGGACGGGGTGATGTGCAGGCATGCTGAAGTCCTCCAGAAGCATCTGGTTGTCCTTTCTTTTGAAGTATTGTCTCAGGTGGTTAGGATTGTCGTTGATTAAATCGACGCTTATCTTTTGGGCTTCCTCGCTTTCCTTTGAGGACATGTTAAGAGTATTCGGTGTCTTCTTGTCGCATGATATTCCGCTGTGGGGGTCATTCAATAATTTATCTACTTCGCTTCCAAGCCAGTGGTATCGGCGAGCGTATTTGTTTTTGGTGTTCATGCCCTGCTGGACGACTGCCCAGTCTCCCTTTTCGGTAACGAAGAAGTTGTGCTGGTATAGTGTGTATCCGTCCTGAATGCAGGAGTTGTCGATTTTAGCAGACAGCTTGCTTGTCTCAACCAGTTTTTCAGTGGTTTTTGTCTTTAGGTTGAACACTTCGCCTGCATGTTCTATTCCCTGAGGGGTCTTTCTGGATTTGGCGCCTTTGCCTCCGGTGAGATAGATTCCATGCTCTTCAGGGTCCAGTGAAGCCTTAAGTGCCCCCATGGTTGTGGTGGTTGTTCCCGAGGAGTGCCAGTCAAAGCCCAAAACGCAGGAGAATGCCTGAAACCAGTATGGGTTGGATATACGATTCAAAAATTCCTCTAAACTATATTCCTCAATGATTACTGAAGCTAACGCTCCCGATAGCTTTACCATTCTTGAAAATAGCCAGCTTGGAGGATGGCCTCCATGCAGCGGCAGGTTGACTGCTCCTCTTCTTTGCATGGATAATTTTATATTTATAATAAATATTAATCCTTTTAGGTAGAGCATTTGCAAAGTATTTTTTTAAAATTATATTACATCCACATCAATATTGCTTTTTAAACAAAACTTTATTAATGAATATTTCCATAATTATTAGTGTTATAATACTCATAATATCACCAACTTTTTTGATAAAATATTACTAATCAAATGCTCTCACACAAATTAATAAATATCGATTGAATAAATGTGATATTATGAATAGTGAGCAAATTTTAGATGAAGTGCACATGTCGTATAACCATGGCATAAGCACTCGGAAAATATACAAACTGGCCGTAAAAAAATACACCACATTTTGCAATATGGATTTATCCGAATTGCTTGATGAGGCAGAAGCTGAAGAAGATAAGGGTATTCGATGGAAACGCAGAAGCTTGAAAAGAAGGCTGATAAGTTACAGACAATATCTTGTTGAAAATTATTCTTTAAACACTGTCAAAACAATGTTTCAGCCAATTCTTGCAATATACAAATATTATGAGATTGAAATCCTTGAATTGCCAAAACTCAATCCGAAACAGGTTAAAAAATCAGAACCAGTACAGTTTAAAGATTTGCCTGACAAGGAAGTACTACGTGAAGTAATAAGTGTTGCCAATGTTCGTATGGTTGCAATTATATTATTCATGTGTTCCAGCGGATGTGCAAGAAGGGAAACTCTTAATCTCAAAATAAAGGATTATATTGCTGCTTTGGGAGAATACACTGACAAAACAGATATTTATGAAATACTGAATGATCTCGGTGATGATGATGAAATTGTTCCTACCTGGAGCATATGGAGACAGAAAACCGACAAGTATTATACAACTTACTGCAGCCCTGAAGCAGTCCTTGCAATCAACAAATATTTGTTGACACGTGAGGATAATCTAACCCCTGAATCTGCACTGTTCCAGATAGACCCAGCATATCTCAACCATTCATTCAAAGATCTCAATAACTTGTTAGGTTTGGGTAAGGTAGGATGTTTTGTCCGTTTCAGACCACACATGCTTAGAAAATTCCATGCATCAGCATTATACAATAATGGAATGAGCATGGACAATGTCAATGACCTGCAGGGCAAAGCCAAAAACAAAACCGATTCAGCATATTTCATGACCAATCCTGAAGATTTGAAATATGAATACATCAAACATCTTCCTGCCGTTACAATAAGCAAGGAGATTGAAAAGCTGTCCGTCAAATCTCCTGAGTTCAAGAAAATGGAAGTCGAGAATGAAACATTGAAGACTGAACTTGGAGATATGAAAAGAGAGCTTGGAGATATTGAAAGAATCAAGCAGGAACTTGCAGGCATTAAGGAAAAGGTCGGCGATTAGCTGATATCATATAATGTTAATGTGGACATCCTTCATGTTTAATTGGATATGTGGGATGTTTTTCAAACTTTTCTTTTTTAATTTTTACTATTTTTTTCACAGTTATTTCAGGTCATAGTGTTTAGTCATTTTATACAGATACATGTTTTTTACTTTTCCGGTTAAACACCGATTGTAGAAAATACGGTGTTTTATTTTTATGGATATACAAACTAATAGGTGAATAGTTTAATTTCTGTACAGTATTCAATAAAATATAAATCGTAATGTTTATATATTCATTTTGATAAACTATCAATTAGCCATCACAGGATGACATCAATTTTATGAAGTGAAAACAATTTTTCACTCTCGTACAACTTTTTCTTGTGAGGCTTAAAAAATCAGTATGGGGAGGTAAAATATCAAAAAGAGCAATAAAAAAGAAGATCGAAAAACCACATTAAAAGGATTATAAATTAAAAAAATATTTTTTTGCATGAATAGTGAGCTAAAAAATTTTTTTAATATAATCCCTATAATGGGTCAGTAATGAAGAATAAAAATAGTGAACAAGGCCGCAAAACTTTGTTAAAAATTTATATTTTTCAAAACTTAACCCAATATCTAGTATATTTTAAGGAATATATAAAGATTTTCACATAAAAAAAGAGAAACTTATTTTATTCTAAATATTCGGTAAGTAATGGAAGATTAATTTCACAAAAAACTATTTTTATCTCTTCATAGTGTATGGCCAATAATCTCTGAGATTTCTCATTAACACTTGGCCTTGAGAATGCAATCACTAACAAGTGAAAAAAACAGGAGACAAAACACTATGTGTGAAATGATGCAATCCTTGCCGGGAAACGTAATTGTTTTCAATAACTTCCAGGCACTTGAAGAAGCTATTGCTGAGATAACCGAAACAGAAAACATCAGCAATGAAAAGGAATTCTTTGATTCATATCAAATCAGGATACTGAAACTGGATTAAATAGCTTTGATCCATTAGATTGATGAAATGTGATTTATTAACATGTAAAGGAGTCTGTAAGTTATGATGGAAATGGAAGTAAACGGAAAAACCCATATTTTAGTACCTAAAGACGTATGGGAGGAAATATGGGATGTATTTAATCGAATTGAACAGATAGGTGAATAAAAATGGAATTTTATTCAGCATCCAGAAACTATGAGGCTGATGATGAGGCCTTGCCAAATCAATTCGAAGATAACTACCACGGCATATTAACTCACAAGGGTGAGATTAAAGTTGCCAAAGGTGACGTGGAGCAAACAATCCTCCATATTGATGATAACGGCACAGTACTGGTAAGAGGTAGGAAAAAAGCATATCCTACATTAATACATGCCAAACTGTTGCCTCTGATACATTATGCAGCCAAAGGTGATATCGGATTTGTAAAGTTCAGAAGAGGCGAAGCATTCATTGTAGGATTCAGGAAAAACAACCGAGGAGATTTGAATGTCTAAGCCTGCCCGATTATATCCTAAAGAAGAACCGATGAAATTGAATCCAAAAGTGATTTTTATTGGAAGCATGTTAGTTGCTTTGGTAATCGGATGGATTGGAATTGCAACTAGCACTGGAGGGTTATAGAAAACCTCCACAACATTAAGGTGATTAAATGGTTAAAGCGGAATTAATAGAAGAGCCCCAAACTTCAGGGGAAAATGAAATCATGAAAATTGATAACGTCCCGGATGTGGATGTAGCTATTGAACAATGGGACGCCTATCAAAAACTCTGTAAAGGATTATTGAATGATACTGACTATCAGGAAATAATTGTAAAAGAAAAGGATGAAAACGGAAACTATGTTAAAGTGAAAAGACACTTTAAGAAAAAATCAGCATGGCAAAAGCTGTCCCGTGCATTCAACGTTGATACTGAAATAGTGGATCGTGAACTTGAGCGAACAAAAATGGGCAGAGTCAGAGAAGCCTACTACTGCGTAAGGGCAACATTACCTAATGGCCGCAGTGTAGAATCAGATGCATTGTGCTCCCGTTCAGAAAAAGGAAAAGACAAAGTGAGTGACCACACTATAATGTCCACTGCAAAGACACGTGCAACCAACCGTGCAATAGCTGAACTGATTGGAGCCGGAGAAGTTAGTGCTGAAGAAATGTCAGCTGAAAAAATGGTAACACAAAACCAGTCAAAATTTTTAAAAGAGGACAATAGCTAATTCCTCTTTAATTTTTTTATTTAGGAGAATGTTAAAATGAGTTTTAATGATAAACAAACTATATTCACAGGTACTGAATTAGATTATGAAGAAATTGTAGAAATTCCAGACGGATATGAAAAAGCAGAGCTAAAAGACTTTGAAGATGGTAAACTCTTAACCGGTAGACCGGAAATGTCTTCTGTAACTTCATACACTTTTGATGATGATGGCGAAGAAAAAACCGTTAACAGATTCAAACTGTTCATCTTCCAGGACGATGACCAATTATACATTGAAATCAACATTAACCTTAAAAACGATGGAGATATCCATAAAAACGTTAGAAAAGGAAGTGTACTATTTGATTTCATTACTAGCATTCTTGAATTGGAAAATGCCGGTTCAGTTGGTAAATCCAATATCATCAGAAATGTCAACCTTGCTGAATACCGTGAATTCGTTAACAGATTAGGTGAGATGACCATTCAGGTTAAGGAAAAAACTGGAAGCTATGTATACTACAGTTTCATTGTACGTGATGTCCAAGTAAAATAAGATAATACTGGAGCAAACTCACAATGGCAAGCGGTAAAGCACTGTTGAAAAAATACATTAAAGATAATCATATTGAAGAGATTGAAAAGCTCAAATCTCAAAATAAACAGTGTAAAGTCAGTATTGATTATGAGGACCTGAATCAATTTTTAATTGATCAGTCCGGAAAAGATTTCTGGAAACATCAGATTTATGAATTTATTGATCAGATGGAAGAAATTTTCAATACTGGCAACGTTACCCTGAAATTCATGAATGTGCCTGAAAGAGATAACCTCCATGATTTAGATGCCACAAACAATAACAAATGGATAAGCACCAAAGCCATGATTAAAAATATGACAGACGTTAGAGTTGATTTAAAACAAGCCAGCTATATTTGCAGAGAATGCGGAACACAAAATATCGTTAATATAGCCGACCCCAACCAATCTGAAACAATACCTGCATATTGTAGGAATCCTGATTGTGCGGGAACCAGTAAATCAATGTTTCTTGACAAGGACACCAGCATTTACAGGAATTATAAGCTATTGAAACTTGAAGAACCTTTAGAGTTAAGAAGTGGTGGTGGCACTAGAGAATTCAAAGCTATAGTCTTGGATTATCTTGCATCCCCATTTCATAATCTCAAAGTTGGTGACGTCGTTAATGTATGTGGTACTTTCAAGATTGAACCTAGAAAAGCTAAAGGCAGAAGTGACGGATACGAGTTCATCATTCACGTTCACAATATTACTCTTGTAGATGACATTTTTGAAGATTCAAGAATATCTGAAGAGGATGTAGCTGAAATAATTGAGCTATCCAAACAGGATAATATTTTTGAATTGTTGTGCAACAGTATTGCTCCTGAAGTCTACGGCTATGAAACTATCAAGAAAGGTTTGATACTTCAATTGTTTGAAGGCAACAGACCAGCAAATGATACTTTCAAAACCAGCCAAATGGACAGATGGACAATACACACACTATTGATTGGAGATCCTGGAATAGGTAAATCCCAATTGATACAGTCTATGAAAATGCGTGCTCCTAAAAACATTACCATATCCGGAACAAATACATCACAGGCAGGATTGACAGTATCAACCGTTAAAGATGAATTGACCGGAACATGGACAATGGAAGCTGGAGCAACAGTACTTGCAGATACCGGCGTATTGTGTATTGATGAATATGACAAGCTTTCACCGTCCGCACAGAAATCACTTAATGAACCGATGGAACAGTCAACAGTATCATCAGCAAAAGCGGGACTGCTTCAGGTCATGTCAGCCAGAACATCAATACTTGCAGGTGCAAATCCAAAGTACAGTAAGTTCGATCCATACAAATTATATCGGGAGCAATTGGATATACCGGAATCCAATCTTTCCCGTTTTGATTTGATATTTGTATTGACTGATGATGTTGATGAAGAAAAGGATTCCAAGCTTGCAGATGCTTTGCTAAATAAGGATTTCATTCTTGATGAATCTGAAATTCTGGACATTGACATATTCAAAAAATACATCACATGGATTAAAGCTAACTGCTTTCCCGTTTTAAGCAAGGATGCAAAAATATTGCTTAGGGAATTCTATGTTGATACAAGAAAAACCGCTTTGGAAACCAGTGATGGTAAACCAATCACTCCAAGGGATTTAAAAGCTTTGGAGAGATTAACAATAGCTAGAGCAAAATGTGAATATAGACAAGAAGCTAACATTAACGATGCCATTGAAGCTATTGACCTTTACAAGGAAGCTTTAAGTGGTTTAGGATTAACATTAGCAACAGCAGGTGAGCTACATGGAGTTTATTCTGAAAATGAATTAAGCGTTATATCTGATATGGAAAATATGATTAGAAGTAACATGGACATTGAAGGTATTCCATTATCCGCTGAATCAATAAGGCATTTGGAAATGGAATGTGGAGTATTATGTCATGAGAAGGGTATTAATCGTGAGGGTATTTTTGACATTGCATATTCGAATGTGAAAAAATCTCTATAGGGAAGTTTTTGAAATCGTGTGTATGTGTGTATAATACACAAGTGTGTATGATTTTCAAAAACCCCTGACACCTTTTTGAGAGTTGAGTATTACTAAAGGAGATTAAAAATATGACAAAGGAAAGAGTAAATATTTCAATTGATAGTGAAATATTAATAAAAGCAAAAAAACACATACCTAATCTATCTGGATTTGTTGAAGAATGTTTAAAAAATTACTTCGGTTATGCAGATGGAATATTCCCTATCGGAAATGTTAATGAAATCACTGACAAGATAGGTAAATTGCAGGTAGAATTGTTTTTAATAAATCAAAATTATGATGCGGAAGAGAGTATGAAAAATGCAGCAAATGAAGAAAAAGATAAAGCCTGGAGATTCCTCTGGAATGATTTTAGACCAACTTTAATTCCGGATGAAACTCTATTGGAAAAAGCTATTGAAACATTAGAGATGAATAAGGAAGAGTTAGAAGATATTCTTGACTGGGTTTACTTAACTGATGTTAAAGTAGACACTAACTCCTGGCAAGAAGTATTAAAAGCATATAATGAGAATAAAGACAAATAATTAATCTAAAGTGTTTATGTGGAATACCATTTATCCACATTAACTCTTTTAGGTTGTTTATCTGTAGCTAGTTTTTCATATCCTCCTGTGAATGCAACTACACAGTCATCGTGAATTGCTTCATTCGGGTATGCTGTAATTTTTTCGAGAAATTCCATAGCCCACTTTTTGGTGAACCCTGTCCTATCCTTGCCAACTAAGTATATTCCGTTCTTTTGAATATCTGCTGAAACTCGTCTTGCCCTGTCAACTTTGTTTTCTCTTGAGTTTCCAGTACCTGTTGTGAAACCTCTTCTGTTTAACTCATCGATGATTAATAAACCAAAGTTTTTTCCTGTGGAACCGTCGAGTTCAATATATTGTACATCTGATCTGTCACGTGCAGCAGTATTTAGAATTTCATTGATTAGGTTTCTTGATTCCAGCTGAAACTCGTATGAATCCACAATGTAGATATTGCCGTTTATATCTTTAGCCAGCAATACTCCGGCAGTATAATCCGGATCACTGCCTTTCAGTCTGTCATCATTTAAGACTTCAGTAGCTGCAAGATCCCAATACCTTATGACTCTTATAATTGGAATTTTCAAAAAGTCGCTATTAGAAATCAGGTGGAAATCTGACTCATCGAAAAGTTGGCCTTTGACGGTTGCATACCAGTTCCCGTTCATAAGCTGTTCCCTGGTGACTCTGTCCAATCCCATCAGGTATTCCTCATAGTCATTTCTGTCCAAGTAGATATTATCCAAATAGCTTGAGCTAATGAACCTTATCTGTGATTTGTCCTGAATGTCCTCATCTATCTTTTCAATGAATCTTTCACGAACCCATTTGTTACCGCGCTTGCCGGGATTGCTGGAGCACATTAACTGTGTTGGAAGCTTATTGTCTTTTGTTTTCCTTACCCTAGAGCGCATATAGATATATTTAAAGCGTTCTAATTGTGTCAACTCATCAATACCTATGAATTGATATTCAGAACCTTGATAAGTATCCAAATCGTTAATGTTACGTAAATATCCGAATGTTAATGAGTTGCCGTTTGGGAATGTCCATGAATGTTCAGTACCATCCCACTTTGGCCTGATGGCTGCATTATTCTGAATCTCCTTTCTGTTAAGCCACTGGCTGGCCTTGTGAATCAGAGCACCTTTCCGTTTCAAATCAGATAATGTCCTTCTCAGGATCAACGCATGGTATTCATTAACGTCATCCTCAACGTAAAACAGCGCTCTCATCAAGAGACTGGTTGATTTACTTCCGCCAGCCGCACCTCCTATTAACACTTCCTTTTCTCTTGCTAATATCATTTCAGCTTGCTTTGGAAATGGAGAGAAGGGTATGTATGGATTTTCATATACGCACTTTTGAAGAGTAGCTTTGTCCTTCCCATCCAGATAGAATTTCCCGTTTTCATCATACATTATTATCATCAATCTGTTTTGCAAGAACCTCTATCTCATTCATGATATCCTTTTGAGACATCTCAATTCTTTTATCTTCAAGTTCAAGAACACGGTTTTTGAATAGCCTATCCATTTCATCCTTGAAGAGTTTGTTTTTGGCTTCAAATGCCTTGACGGACAATTCCAGGTAACGTATCTTTAACTCTTCCAAATCCAACAGGTATCTTGGAAGACTCTTTTCATTGGAATTGTGTCTTACTTCACGCTCCAGCTTTTCAAAGTCTATTTCAATACCGACAGCATTTTTGGTTATCTTGTCAAGGTTTTCAAGACCAGTCTTGATGTCTGTTACCTGCTGCTGAAGTATGGTATCAATAGCCATGTCGATATTGTCTTCATAAACGCTATTGTCTGTAATTTGCTTTTGTGCAATGGCTCTGTTGGTTAGTGCTTCTTTGTTTCTTGCTCTTGGATCTTTATCTCTGTCAACTAAATTGTATTTCTTTTTAAATCTTGAGAATGTTGCTCTGCTTACTTCGAATTCATGTTCTTCAGCAAGCCATCTTCTCACACTTGCATCTGTCGCTCCGGATGTCTTCATAGCTATTATTTCATCCAGCATTGTTTCGAGAAAATCATTTTTTGTCAGATTTAATTTTGCTTTGAATTTTCTATAGGTGCTGTCAGCTACTTCTCTATCATATTTTGTTTTTAGAAGTTGTCTTACTTCGTTGTTGCTCATTCCTTTTCTGCAGCAGTTTATTATTTCCTGTTCGTGCTGTTCTAGAAAATATATGACGTCTGAATTTCCTCTTCCCATGGTGACGGTCCTCCTATAAATTTCTCAGTTCCCTTTCAAGCTCTTGTTTTCTTGCTTCAATTAAATGGTATTCGGTTTCTCTCATTATTCTTTTAAATTCAGGATTGGTGTTTATCAGCGCTAAAGTGTCTTGTGCATTTCCCATAGCTATTAGCTTTGCTCCGAGTTCGTATGCGTCTTTATGTGTGAAGGTCGAATCTTCGACAATCTTTTTGAGTGTAATTTCCACTCTTGCACTGATGTTGGTTTTTTCTTGTAACATAATACATATATTTATTATGTTACATATATAAAATTTTATTATATAAAAAATATAAAAGTAATAATAAATTTATTATTACCTTTTACAATCAAAAATAGTTTCTGTTAAGAGCAATATCCTGGAGATATATTTTTTGAAGTCTTATTCATCGCCCATTTCTTCAAGTTCTTTTTGAAGGTCTGCAATCTGCATTTCCTTGTAGAACCTTTCGAACCTTCCGGTTTCAATGAGAAAGGATGAAACTTCAAGAGCATCTCTATAGGTATAATTTGACTCTTTGATAATTTGTTTTTTACCCTCGTCCATGTAGGATGAGGTATTATTTATATTGGCCATAGCTATTACAACCTGTATATAATAATTAATATAATATTTTATTATTTCAATTATATAAAAT
>CACWUH010000056.1 GCA_902764015.1 uncultured Methanobrevibacter sp.
TTCACGATTAAAATTAACCCCTTCCAAAGCTTCGGACACTTCAGTCAAGACGATGTCCTTTCCAATGCTTGCAGAAGCAACAATGTTTTCAATTTTAATTTCAACATCGGTCAATTTAAAACCTCCAATTCATTTTTAAAAGTAGAATAGTAAAATTTAAGAAAACAAAAAATATAGTTAAATTTTTACTAGTTAAATATATTATTTATATAGTATATAAAGGTATGTTTATTTCAAAATATTTTACATATTTTTAAAAAATTCAGAAATTTTAAATTTTCGATATAAAGGGTTCTTTATAAATGAAAAGTGGATTGATGTATTGAAAGTTGTCATTTATAAATGTTACTACATTTAAGTATCACATCACCAGATTTGGATAAGAAGATTGGTTTTATGAGATTTTTAAAAAAAGTTGAAATCAAAATTGCCTCCACTTAGTTAAATTGCTCCCATCTCACAACATTGGTATTGTTTCCAAGAAAGAATACTTTGAAGATGCTTTCTGATAAAACATTTATAAGAAAATGGCTTAAATTAATAACAATCATTGAGCGATGTTTGAACGGGAAAAATTATAGAAATCAAGGCTTAACAGATTATGAAAAAATTATGTACATGATGTGGAGACCAAATCACGATGCGATTTATTGATGATCTTAAAGCATTACTTATAACAACCAACTCCAACAAAACTATCACTGATAATATGATAGAAGTTGAAGTGAAAGCAAGGATAGATAGCTTTGAGGAAATTGAAGAAAAACTGAAAACGATAGGTGCAGAAAAAACCAAGACCGAATTCCAGGAAGACATCTACTTTCAAAGCCCCATAGTCGATTTTGCCAAAACCGACGAGGCACTGAGAATCAGAACGACAAACAGCCAAACATTCATAACCTACAAGGGCCCCAAGCTCAACGAAAAGGCAAAGACCAGAAAGGAAGTCGAGATGGCCATCGAAAGTGCCGAAAAGGCAAGGGACATCTTCGAGGAAATCGGCTTTTCACCGGCAAGGATCGTGCGGAAAAACCGCCTATACTACTCATATGAAAACTTCGAGATATCCCTTGACGACGTCGAAGGGCTCCCTCCATATATGGAAATAGAGGTTGCACTTCCCGACAGCGAGGACTATTCAGAAGCCCAAAACAGGATATTTGAGCTTTTCGCCAGATTGGACATCACAGAAGGCTTTGAGAGAACCTCCTATATGGAACTATTGGAAAATATAAATACTGATTAGCAACAAATATTATATATTAAATTTAAGAAGTGATATTTTGCAATATTTCATTAGTCATTACAACAAGGAATGCGAGCTGACGTTTCCAGAAGACATTACCATCTATGACACGACACTGAGGGACGGAGAGCAGACCCCAGGAGTTTGTTTCAGCTTTGATGACAAGCTTGAGATAGCAAGAAAGCTTGACCAGTTCAAGATTCATCAAATCGAGGCGGGCTTTCCGATAGTATCTGAAAAGGAAAAGGAAAGCGTCAAGGCAATAGCCAACGAAGGGCTTGACGCCACAATCCTGGGATTGACAAGGACAAAACCTGAGGACATCGATGCGGCTCTTGACTGTGACGTGGACGGGATAATCACATTTGTGGGAACATCAGACATCCATCTGGACCACAAGATGCACATCACAAGGCAGGATGCAATCAACCTGTGCGAAACCGCAGTAGAGTATGCCAAGGATCATGGGCTTTTTGTGGCATTTTCAGCCGAGGACGCCACAAGGACAGACATAGAATTTTTAAAGAGAATCTATTCCAAGGCAGAGGAGTGCGGAGCCGACAGGGTTCACATTGCAGACACCACAGGCGCAATCACCCCACAGGGAATCGACTACCTGGTCAGAGAGCTTACCCGAGACCTGAAGCTTGACCTTGCAGTCCACCTGCACAACGACTTCGGCCTGGCCGTTATAAACTCAATAACGGGTGTCCTGGCAGGCGCAAAGGCAGTCTCCACCACCGTCAACGGCATCGGTGAGAGGGCAGGAAACGCATCCCTTGAGGAGCTCATCATGGCAATGAAGATACTCTACGGCAAGGACTACGGATTCAAGACCAAATACATCAAGGAGCTTTCAGACCTCGTTTCAAGGGCAAGCGGCCTTCCGATTCCATACAACAAGCCGGTTGTCGGAAACAACGTCTTCAGACACGAATCAGGAATCCACGTAGACGCCGTAATCGAGGAGCCATTATGCTATGAGCCGTACCTTCCCGAGCTTGTCGGACAGAAGCGCCAGCTGGTTTTGGGAAAGCATTCAGGCTGCAGGGCAGTGAGGGCAAAGCTGAACGAATGCGAGCTTGACGTAAGCGACGATGAACTGATCGAGATTGTAAGACAGGTCAAGAAGCAAAGGGAAGAAGGAAAATACATAAACGACCAGGTATTCAGGGAAATCGTCAAAAATACAAAGAAATAGGTTATTATTATGAACATTACTGAAAAGATACTTTCCGCAAAGGCGGGCCATGAGGTCACCCCCGGCGAAATCATCGAGATTCCGGTGGACCTTGCAATGTCGCATGACGGGACAAGTCCCCCTGCGATAAAGACATTCGAGAGGATTGCCGATAAGGTATGGGATCCGGAAAGGATTGCAATCATCTTCGACCACAACGTCCCCGCAAACACCATAGGCTCTGCGGAGTTCCAGAAGGTATGCCGTGACTTCATCAAAAAGCAGAACATCACTAAAAACTACATTCACGGCGAGGGAATCTGCCATCAGGTGGTTCCTGAAATGGGACTTGCAGAACCTGGAATGGTAATTGTCGGTGCCGATTCGCACACATGCACCTACGGGGCATTCGGAGCCTTTTCAACAGGAATGGGTGCAACCGACCTTGCTATGGTGTGGGCGACCGGAAAGACATGGTTCATGGTTCCAGAAGCAATTAAAATGAATGTCACAGGAGATTTGAACGAATACATCGCCCCAAAGGACATAATCCTAAATATAATTGGCACAATAGGAATAGCTGGCGCCACATACAAGACCGCCGAATTCGCAGGCGACACCATCGAGAAGATGGGCGTTGAAGGAAGGGCGACCATGTGCAACATGGCAATAGAGATGGGCGCAAAGAACGGAATAATGCAGCCAAATAAAGAGGTAATAGACTACATCTGCCAAAGGACCGGAAAGAGGGAGTCTGAACTCAACATCATAAAGTCAGACGAGGACGCAGAATATGAAAATGAGCTTGACTTCGACATAACAGATTTGGAGCCGCAGATAGCCTGCCCGAACGATGTCGACAATGTAAAAAACATTTCACAAATCGAGGGAACATCCATCGACCAGTGCCTCATCGGCTCATGCACAAACGGAAGGCTGTCAGACTTGAAGGATGCCGCCGAAATCCTCAAAGACAATGAAATCGACGACAGCATAAGGCTATTAATCCTTCCGGCCTCAAGGGAAATATACAGACAAGCTATTGAATTAGGTTACATTAATACATTCATCGATGCAGGAGCAATCATATGCAATCCGGGCTGCGGCCCTTGCCTCGGAGGACACATGGGAGTGCTTTCGAAAGGCGAATCCTGCATCTCAACGACAAACAGGAACTTCAAGGGAAGGATGGGAGATCCCCAATCCGAAGTGTACCTGTCAAATTCAAAAGTTGTTGCTGCTTCAGCAATTACAGGAGTTATTACAAATCCAAAGGACTTATAGTGATAGAATGACACAAGACAAGAACGAAGCGAACAAGCGACTTATAGAAAAAATCGAAGATTTGGAAAATGACTACGGCCAGACATTTTCCAACACCCAAAAGATACTTTTAACAACAGACGGCTCAATCACGGCAATACTGGACGTTTTATATGGCAAAATAAGCCTGTTCACACTTGACCAGCATTTCGGAATAGCTGACGAAAGCCATGCAAAGCTGGTAAATGTCAATGCCGGTGATGAAATCAACTTCAGGGAGGTCCTGATGCACAAGGGCACACAGCCCCTGATATACGCCGTCTCGCACGTGCCTCTTGGAAGGTGCAGCGACGAAATCTGCTCGGATTTGCTCAGAGCAGATATACCGATTGGAAGAATCCTGAAAAACTACAAGATCGAATCCCGAAGGGAAGTCAACAACATATTCATCGAAAAGTCAAACGCAAAACTCAGGGAACTTTTCAAGACCGACGAGGATTTCCTTGCAAGAGATTACGTCATCATACATGACGATGAGATACTGATGTGGATTAAGGAAATGTTTCCGGTAAGCTACTTTACAGAAATCTAGTGATTCAAATGATACAGGAAGGAACAATAATAGAAAACGAGATACGAGAAAAGATAACGCAAGTGGAACAGGAACACAACATTAAGCTCTCAACCACCCAGAAGATAATGCTGTGCATCAGAGGGCCGATAACGACCATCCTGGATGTGCTGTATGGCGAGGTTAACTTGTTCATGCTGGATCAGCACTTTGAAAAGTCCGACGAAAGGATTGCAGACCTTTTAAAAATCAGCGAAGGGGACCAGATAGATTACAGGGAAGTCATCGTGCACAAGAACGGCCGCCCATTGGTCTATGCCCTATCATACATCCCGACATCAAGAATCACCGATAAGATTATGAAAGACCTAAAGGAAGAGCGACTGACAACCGGGAAAATCATCGACAAGAACTATATAGAAACAACAAGAGTAATCAAGAAGATTTACATTGAAAAGCCAACCCCAACACAGGTTGAACTGTTCAAGACACAGGAGGACATGCTTACAAGAGAATACATAATGTTTCATGACAAGAAAGTGGTCATATGGACAAAGGAATCATATCCACTAAGTTATTTCAAAGTATAAGTGATTCAAATGATGGTTTCAAAAGGAAATTTGGTTAAAAACAAACTACATGACAGGATAAAGCAGATAGAAGCAGAACAGGGGATTAAATTTTCAAATACCCAGAAGGTATTGCTGACCATTGAAGGATCGATTACTGCAATACTGGATGTGCTGTACGGTACAGTGAGCATATTCCTTCTCAGAAGACATTTTGAGCCTGCAGACAGCGAAACTGCGGCTTTTCTTGATGTTGAGGAAGGAGAGGAAATCCACTACCGTGAAGTTCTCATTCACGGAAGGGGAAAGCCTATGATTTATGCCCTGTCATACATTGCACTGAACAGGTGCAAAGAGGAAGCCCATGACGACCTTGTGAACGGAGAAATCCCAATAGGCAAGCTCCTGAAGAAATACGAGGTCGAAAGCAGACGTGAAATTAGGGACATCTACATTGAAAAGCCAAACGCCACATTAAGAGAGCTTTTCAAAACCGATGAGGACTTCGTGTCCCGTGACTACGTCATAATACAAAACAAGCAGATAATAATGAGAACAAAGGAATCGTTCCCAATCAGCTATTTTACAGAAGAGATGGTGTAGATGGGAGTCAAACTCAAGGATATAGTGGAACCGGAATCAATCACCTTCAGGGATCTTGAAGGAAGGGTTGTGTCAATAGATGCATTCAACACACTCTACCAGTTCCTCTCGACAATCAGGCAAAGGGACGGAAGGCCGCTTACAGATGAAAACGGCAACGTCACATCACACCTGAGCGGAATCTTATACAGGAACTCTGCAATGATTGAAAAGGACATCAAGCCAATCTATATCTTTGACGGAAAGGCACCCGAGCTCAAAAGCGAAACCCAGGCAAAAAGAAGGGAAGTGAGGGATGAGGCGGAGCAAATCTATAAGGAAGCCCTCAGGCAGGGAGACACCGAAAAGGCCCGAAAATATGCAATGAGGTCATCCAAGCTGTCGCCAGAAATCATCGAATCATCAAAAAAGCTTCTCACATATATGGGAATACCATACATCGAAGCCGAGGGCGAAGGCGAAGCCCAGGCGGCATACCTGGTTGCAAACGGCGATGCGTATGCGGTGGCATCACAGGATTATGACTGCCTATTGTTCGGCGCAAAAAGAGTCGTTAGAAACCTGGCAGTTTCATCAAACCTTGGAAACCTTGAATATTACCAATTGGACAAGGTTCTTAGACAGCTGAACATCACAAGGGAGCAGCTGGTCGATATGGGAATCCTTATCGGCACAGACTTCTGCGAAGGCCTCAAGGGCGTCGGCGCAAAAACAGCACTGAAGCTGGCCCACAACGGAAAACTTGAAGAAAAAATAGTAGAGCTCCAAAAAGAATCATCACATGACCTAAACGAAGTCCGTGACATATTCCTGAAGCATAACGTCAATACGGACTATAAGATAAAATGGGAAAAGCCACAGAAGGACAAGATAATAGAGTTTTTATGCTACGAGCATGGCTTTTCCGAAGAACGCGTTTCAAAAGCGTCAGACAGGCTTAAGAACTTAAGTTCATCACAAGGAAGCCTTGATGCATGGTTCTAGCTTAGCTTTTCATCCATAGCATCAACGATAGCCTTGGCATCGGCATCCCTTTTTTCTATTTCAGACTCCTCCAGCTGATTGAAGATATCATTGTAGAGGGTCTGGCCTTCACGTATGAACCTGAACTTGAATTTTGATGAAGTGGTAACGATTTGAACCGTGCCGTAGCCTATAATCTTTCCTATCAGACCGTTGCTGTATGAGACTGCATCGATCTTGTTCAGTGGCGCCTGCATCTGCGTTGTTGAAATCAGGCCGATTTTTCCAAACACCCTCTTGTTTGTCAGTATAAGGTCATTTGTCTTGTAGGCAATGAATCTGATGATAAGCCAGATGAAACCGACGATTGTGAATACGTTTAAAAAATCAGGAATTATCCATCCCGGATAAAAGTAGGGAGAACTCACCTGTGCAAAAAACATGAAGAAACCCAAGAGGATTCCGAATCCCATGACTATGCCCGGAACTATTAGGCAGCCCTCATGTATCTGGGATTGCTTCACTACGCTTTCGCCATCCATCATGTCAATATTATATTCACTGAATACGTTATTGGAAAAGTCTCTTCTAGGAGCGGATGCAGTAGTCCTTGCTCCACATTCATTGCAGAAAATTGAGCCTTCCTCAAGCTTGGATCCACACTTTTTACAATATTTTGCCATATTATCACCATATAACAATATGTTAATAATATTATTTAAACAATATATTTTGGAAAAAAACATTGATTTATATAGTACTTATAAAAATAATATATATAGGATTCTAAATATTGGGTATGCACTATACAATCTCCACCACACACCCCAGATTGTATAAAAAAAACACTTTAAAAATGGCAGCTGTCAAGGGGACGGTGAAAGCTATTTTATTTATTCAATATATTCTATAGAATCCTCGGTGTTGATGGTTTCTCACCACCACAAAACCCGGAAACCATCAATGCTTAATAAGGCGGGAAATCGCTGCCGAACACTTTTTCTGCATATTTTATGGCCAGGTCCACCTGCGGCCTGTGGCTTTTGGATATCTCATTTTCAAAATCTTTGCGTGATGGGGATTTAAGAATCATCCGAAGAAGGCCCTCATAGGTCCTGCATGCCGCCTGCATATCGAATCCGTATTCCTCAATGACATCTGAAGTCAGCTTTTCAAGGCATGGAAATTCCAGCGTCTTGCATACGGTTTCAGCTGTAAATCGGGTCATCCGAATCAGGGGCGATACTGACGATACCAGTATATGGTTTCCGAGCTTTATCAAAGGAGGGATTCCAGTCTGTTCGTATCTCTCCATTGAGGTCAGCCTTTCGTAGTTTTTAAGGTTGTAGCAGTGCAGCTCCGTGTAGAAATCGGGCTTGAGCTCGTCTATCAAGTCAAGAATCTTCATTCCAAGCTCGGATTCGTAGTATTCCTTTTTGATTGTTGAAATGTATGGTGTTTTGTCGAAATTATAGAAATAGAACTGTCCCGAAGACAGATCTTCAATGTCAATGCGCTTTAAAAACTTCAGGGATGTGACTCCCTCGTTTCCATGGACCCCGCCGATGAAGAGCTTGACCGGTCCCTTGCCGTTGTCAATGTATCTGAAATAGGACATAAAAAAATAGTTTGGAAGGAAACTATGTTCCTTCTTGCCAGTTTGCCATGTAAGCTTTCTGTTTATCGGTCAGTGAATCAATCTCGATTCCCATGGCCTTGAGCTTCATGCTTGCCACAGTGTAGTCGATTTCATCAGGAGCCTTGGTAACTCCGACCGGCAAATCGTTTTCAAGGATGTGTTTGGCAGATAATGCCTGCACCGCAAAACTCATGTCCATGATTTCTGCAGGGTGTCCCTGTCCACGGGCTGCGGATAGATTAACCAAACGGCCGTCGGCCAGAAGATAGATCTTGCGCCCATCGGTTGTGGTGAACTCCTCAATGCTTTCGCGTACTTCCTTGACACCAGTTGAGATGGCTTCCAAATCAGGACGGTTGATTTCCACATTGAAGTGTCCGGAGTTTGCAAGCATGCATCCGTCCTTCATGTACTTGAAGTCATCTCCGCAGATGATGTCGGCGTTTCCGGTTACGGTAATAATCAGGTCAGCCTGCTTTACGGCTTCACGGATGGTCATCACACGGTATCCATCCATCCTTGCCTCAAGCGCACGGATAGGGTCGACTTCAGTTACGATAACGTCGGCACCGAGGCCTGCTGCCCTTAAAGCGAGTCCTCTTCCGCACCAACCGTATCCGCACACGACAACAGTCTTTCCGGCAATCACCATGTTGGTGGTTCCCATGATGGCGTCGAAGCTTGATTGACCAGTACCATACCTGTTATCAAATAAGTATTTGGTATAAGCGTCATTTACCGCAATCACAGGGAACTTAAGTGCCCCGTCGGCGTGCATTGCCTGAAGCCTGTGGACTCCTGTGGTGGTTTCCTCGCATGCCCCTTTGATGTGGCTTAAAAGCTCCTTTCTTTCGTTGTGAAGCACCATAATCATGTCGGCTCCGTCGTCGATGATTATGTCGGGCTTGTGATCCAATACCATGTTTATGGTCTGGTAATATTCCTCATCGTCCTGTTCCCTCCAGCCGTAAACGTTAAGGCCCAAATCGGCTGCTCCTGCAACCGCATCGTCATGGGTGGAAAGCGGATTGCATCCGGTCATTGCCACTTCGGCGCCTCCGGCCATCAGGGTCAGCCCCAGATTGATGGTCTTTGGTTCCAGATGCAGGCATGAGCCGATTGTTATTCCCTTGAACGGCTGGGTTTCCAGATAATCTTTTTTGATGTGTTCCAAAACAGGCATGTGTTTTTGAACCCATTCTATTTTTCTTACCCCTTCAGGAGCAAGTGACATGTCTTTTACTTTACTCATAATATCATCAGTTTAAATTGTTACTGTTTAATTTTAGGACTTGTGGGTTATTAAATATAACTTTTTTGCAGGTGCGACCGTATGAAAAATCGCACTGCCGATAATGAGGCAAGTGCAAAGGATATGATTTATGAAGTTATTTCCAAGAAAACCCGGTGAAAATGTCTAAAACATCAATATCATTGCCAAATTAAAACATGTGATTAATTTTGAGAGGTAAACTATTAGATACAATGTAATTACATTTGTTTTATCGATTAAAAATAAGAATAAATAAATATTAAAAATGAAAGGGTTACAGTATGTTACTGAATAAAAAATCACAGAGAATAACAACATTTACATTTGGAATAACCCCCAAAGAAGCTAGAAAAATAAGAAGGCAAAAAGAATTGGAAAAAATGCCGACACTTGAAAACATGTTCAAACGGGCAAAACGAAACGCCAGACGAAGAGAACTTAGAGAAAAATATGGAATCGATGTTGAATCTCAAAAAAAAATAAAAAAAATGCTATGAAAACAATATTAAAAAAAACAGATCAAAAAATGATATCTCAATTATGCCAAAAAAATCAACGTGTGAAATGTTATTCTATTAACCTAACAGAAAAGCAACGCGAACAAGCAGATGCAAGAAAAAGAAAAGAAAATAATAAAACACCGATTAGAAAAAAATTTGACAAAATACAAAAAAATGCGAAATTAAAAGCATTGCAAAAAAGAAGAAACAAAAGAGAAAAAATGTATTATGATAAAATAAGATTAAAAATCTGCTAAATACCATGATAATGATATGAACGGTGAAAAACATGTTGAGAGAACCAAGACAACCAGTCAAATGTTATACAATTAGTTTGACCGATGAAGAAAGAGAACAAGTGGAAAAAAACAAAAAAAACTTATCTCCAGTCAGAAAAAAATTTGATGATATCATGAGAAGAGCAAAAATCAGAAAGATGAGGGAAGAAATTGGCTATCCCTATGACCGAGTCGGTGACAGACCACCAAGGAGAAGATTTGTCTAAAAAATCCAAATTTATTTTTCTAAAAAATTTCCAAACATCACCAAAAATCCCCGAAAAAACAAAAACTTTAAATGTAATGATAAAAATATATATATTTGTTAGATGCCGGGGTGGCTCAGCTGGTTAGAGCGCACGGCTCATAGGGTAATAAA
>CACWUH010000057.1 GCA_902764015.1 uncultured Methanobrevibacter sp.
GAATCAGTAATGTTTGCCTTTTCTAAAATGTCATGAAACCATTCGTCAAAATTTTCCACCATATCACCTAATAAAATCTTTATAATATTAAATATTCTATTTTTAATAAGTATTAAAGTTATTTATTTTGTTAGTTATTTTGTTTAAAATGTTTATGGCGAGGCATTTTTCATGAAACCTATCAATTTAGTTATTTTCTAAAAAATTGTGGTTGTTTTGGAGGTTGTTGAAAAAGGTTTATATGTTCAAAAATAAACATAATCATATTGAACATAAATAAGGTGATACTATTAAGAAATATATGGTTTTAATGTCATTATTGGTCATCTGTTTAATGTTTGCTTCGGCCGTTTCTGCGGCGGATTCAAACAACGACACTGCGGTCGATAATGATTTGGATGCCTCCGATGAAATGGTATTGGAGGATGATGCAAAGGATGTTAATCTGACGACTACAGAAACTATCAGTGCATATGGAAACGAGAACACTGAGTTGCAGGTTTATGTTAAGGATAGCGAAGGAAATAATGTGACTGAGGGGTCATTGATATTTGTGGATGTATTCGGTGATAATTATCCTGTTAACGTTACCAACGGCAGTGCAAAAACTGTTGTTTATGCCAAAGAGGTGGGTGAATTCAATATAGTCTGTAAATATGACGGAAAAGGAATTTTCAATAATGCAAGCACCACACTCCTTTTAAAAGTCACGCCCGTAAATACTACATGCACGAATATCGTTGCAACAAAGTATGGCAACACAGTGTATTTTTCAGGCAATGTGAAATCGAATTATACGCCATATTATCATGATGGGAAAGGGCATTATGAGGAGGTGCCTACAGGAAACCTCACTGTCTATGTCGATGAACTTAGACTGGAAACGTGCAATCTTGACGTTAACGGAAACTTCGTATACATTTGGAATGCGACAAGAAATCTAATTGGCGAGACAATCACCTTCAAGGCACGCTATGATGATGAGGGCGGAAATTACAATTCTTCTGAATTCTCAAAAAGCTTCACGTTCGAAGCTCCGAAGGATACCCAAATATCAGTTGATGCCAAGGCAATTGATGAGTACACCACATTAATCAGCGGAATTGTGAAGGATGAAAACGGAAATGCAGTAGTCGGTGGAAATTTGACAATCGGCAACAGTTATTCTGTTATAGTGGATGCAAACGGCAGATTCACTTTTTATGTCACAAACAGTACCATCAAAAAAGCGAACTATACCATTGGTGTTGAGGATTTCGGATCCAAGGCAGACATTACAATCAATGAGCCTTTGATGAATGCGATAACACACACCCCTCTTATTGATCAAATCATTGATTTGTGCAAGCAGGGCAGTCCTTATATCAAATTCGGTAACGGCAACGGCAAGACAATTGTCGTGAATGTTGGAACTCATGGAGGAGAGCTCGCTTCACAGGTGGCAGGATTCAAATTGATAGACCTGCTGGCAAATTATGGTGGAGACATTGACGGAACAATATACATTTTCCCGGTAATCTTTCCGGAAGCAACCGCCAACAATGTTAGAATATACAATGGAATAAACCTGAACACTGTAGCGAATATCGATGGTTCCATTTCCAATAATCTAATCAAGTTTGCCCGATCTGTCAATGCATCCGGACTTGGAGATTTCCACTGTACAAGGCATGCCGATTCTGATGTGGGCATTACCTGCGTGATGGGTTCTTATAATCCTACCCCTGAAAGTAGTTTAATTGCAGAATATGTTCATAAACAAACAGGCTATTACCTTGATTTGTATAAAATGGCAGGAGTTCCTTATGCCGGAGCAATTGAAGACCAATGCAATATTCTTGGATTGCCGTCAATAACTTCTGAATCTCTCACCAATCATAAGGCTGTTGAATATGGAAGTCCTGAGGTTTCATTAAACATGATGTGTGCATTCTTGAGATATTTCGGATTTGATGTTAATGAGATGATGAAGATTCCTTATGCAAACAATTCTCTATCCTTGGTGTTTTCAAGTCCATATAACTACAATTCAAGCACCAAAAGTGTCACTCTGCCTTCCTATAATGTGCAGATTGTAGCTAAGGATGCGGCTTATACCATAAACTATGGCGGAAAATATGCTGTTACCCTTAAGGATTCAAATGGAATTCTAAAGGGCAAAACAGTTACCTTCATATTGAACGGCAAGAATATTGGAACCGCCACTACCGATTCAAAGGGTGTTGCGACTATCCAATTGACAGCAAAAATCCTGAAGGCCGCAAAAGCCGGAAGTAAAAAGTTGCTTATTAAATTTGTGAGAGCAGACAAGAAATCTGTGGAAAAGACAGTTAAGATAAAAATCAACAAGGAAAAAACAAAAATATCTGCCAAAAAGAAAACTTTCAAGAAATCTCTTAAAGTCAAAAAGTACTCAATGGCATTGAAAGACAGCAAGGGCAAAGCCGTTAAAAAGATGTGGGTAAGCATCAAAATAGGCAAAAAGACCTTCAAGGCAAAAACCAGTGCCAAGGGAAAAGCAGTATTTAAAATCAAAAAGATAACCAAAAAGGCAACATACAAAGCAAAAATTACTTTTAAAGGCAACGCCTACTACAATAAGGCAACAAAAACAGTTAAAATTAAAATCAAATAATGCATTTATGCATTATTCGAATTTGGGAACTTGAGTTGTGCCATATCGGGATTGCAAGCCCGATTCCGCATCACTCTTCCTACTTTTTTTAAAATAAGAAAGTTATTTATAATTATCAATCAAATATATATTATTGTATAATTTATTTTTGGGAGATATTATGAGCAATAGGAAAATACAAATGCCCCGTGAAGTTTACATTGATCCGGGTATCATTAAGGATACTGCGGAAATATGCAAGTCTTTGCATCTGGATAAAAAGATTCTAATTGTTACCGGCGCTCATACATATGATGTAGGTGCAAAGCCGGTTATCGAAAGCCTTGAAAAGGAAAGTATTGACTATGATGTCATTAAGGTAAACAATGCATCACAGGATTCAATATCCGAAGTTGAAGAACTGATCACGCCGGACACGACAGTTTTGGGCATCGGCGGTGGAAAGGTCATCGATGTGGCCAAATTGTCTTCATTCAATCAAGGGGTTTATTTCGTATCCATGCCGACAACAGCTTCACACGACGGTATCGTATCTCCTATGGCATCAATAAAAAATCCCAACACTTCAATATCTGTAGCGGCACATTCTCCAATAGCTGTCATAGCGGATTCGGAAGTGCTTGCACAGTCACCGTTCAGATTGCTGGCTGCAGGTTGTGCGGATTTGATTGCAAACTTCACTGCAGTCATGGACTGGAAGCTGGCTCATAGATTGAAGCACGAGCCAATCAGCGAATCTGCAACTTCACTGTCAATAATGTCTGCTCACCTGATTACCGATAACATAGGCAACATCAAGCCTAATCTTGAACCGAGCGCCAGGATAGTCATGAAATCACTCTTTAGCGGAGGAATGGCCATAAGCATTGCAGGCTCATCAAGGCCTGCAAGCGGGTCCGAACACCTGTTCTCACATGCTTTGGACAAGATTTTAGATAAGCCTGCGCTTCACGGCGAGCAGTGCGGCATCGGCACAATAATGATGATGTATCTTCATGGAGGGGACTGGAAATTTGTTAAGGATTCTCTTGAGGCTCTGCATGCTCCGACCACCGCAGCTGAAATTGGGGTTGGCGATGATGACATTATTGAAGCGTTGATGATTGCTCATGAAATCAGGCCCGAAAGATACACTATCTTGGGAGACAATGGAATTTCAAAAGATGCGGCTTATGAACTGGCTCATAAAACAGGGGTGATTTAGATGATTACATTGATTGGTGTGGATTTGGCAAAGAAAGGACAGGAATTCATTTTTCTGGGGCCTGCTAAGGAATGTGAGGACTGCAGATTTAAGTCATCCTGTATTGGAAACTTGGAAAAGAACAGGAAATACATAGTCACCGATGTAAAGGAAAACGAGCAGAAATGCTCTATACATTCCGGTGAAAAGGTGATTCCCGTTGAAGTTGAAAGGGCTGAAATCGACATACTGACGGCTTCAAAAAGCATTTTTGAAGGATCAACATTTACATACAATGCCCCTGACTGTGATGAAAACTGCGATTATCATGACCTGTGCTTCCCTGACGGTCTGCTTGAAAACGACAAGTGCATCGTATTGGAAAGCAATGGAAAGCATAAAGAGGAATGCAAGAAAGGTTTGAAACTCAATAAATTGACTTTAGGATTTGTGATTTAAATGAAGGATACTAGTAGCAACAGCTCTTCTAAAATGAATGCGGGATACAAGGCTGCAGAATATGTCGAAGACGGGATGGTTTTAGGTCTCGGCACAGGTTCAACCACACACTTTTTCATTGAAAAGGTAGGCATGAGAATCAGGGATGAGGGAATAAGCGTAATGGGAATTCCGACTTCATTCCAGTCATTGCTTAAGGCCAAGGAATGGAACATTCCGATAACGACCCTTGAAGAGCATGACATTGACCTGTCCGTTGACGGCGCAGATGAAGTGGACTGCGATTTTAATTTAATTAAAGGTGGGGGAGCTGCACATACCAAAGAAAAGATAGTGGACTATGCCGCCGACAAGTTCATAGTCATCGTTGACGAATCCAAGGTAGTCGATGAGCTGGGAACATTTCCAGTACCTGTTGAAGTGCTTCCGGATGCATCGAGAATGGTTATCAAGGAACTGGAGGATATGGGAGCAACCTGTGAAATAAGGATGGCCCAAAGAAAGGACGGTCCGGTCATTACCGACAACGGAAACTTCGTAATCGATGCCAAATTCGATAAAATAGAATCTCCTGCTCATTTGGAAATAGATTTGAACTCAATTCCGGGTGTTGTGGAAAACGGAATATTCTCACAGATGGTTGATAAGGTAATCATCGGAACTGATGAGGGCACAAAAGAGCTGTAGTGATATGTCGATGTTTGACATTCAGGATATTCTGCACTGCTTTTGGTCTCATAAAAAATATTACTGATTTTATTTTAAAAAAAGAAAATTTAAGAAGAGAATTAATCTCTTCTATTTCATTTTGATTTTGACTTTAGCGCTTGTCTTGTCAAAGTATTTGTTTCCTGCAAAGCTGACAGTAGATTTGAAAGTTCCTTTTTTAGTGAATTTCTTAATCTTAAATGTTGCTTTACCTTTGGAGTTAGTTTTGGCAGTGAACTTTTTGTTTTTGATTTTAATGGTTACTTTAACTCCGCTAATTGCCTTACCTGATTTGGATTTCAAGGTGATTGTGTACTTTTTGGTTTTTGCTTTAGCCTTTAAAGTAGCTTTTTTAGCAGTAATTTTGGATGCTTCTTTGGTAACCTTAATGGTTGCTTTAGCGCTAACTGCCTTATATTCATCATCACCTTTAAAGGTAACTGTAGCCTGTTTGGAACCGATTGCAGTGGCGGTTAATTTGAAAGTGGCCACACCATTCGCATTGGTTTTGACAGTAGTGGATTTGCCGTTGTAGCTGAGGGTTACATATTTGCTTGCAAGGGCCTTGCCGTTAGCCTTAAGGGTAACTTGATAGTTGGATCCTTTTGAAATGGCTTGCAGGTAGAATGTTTTGGCCGGTGCAGTCAATGTAGGTACAGGCTTGTCATTGACTTTGATGGTGGTCTGGACATTTCCTGCCTTGTTGTAGTAGTCGCTTGGAGTGTGCACTGAAGCGGTGTAGGTTCCGGTGGTTAAATCTAAAGCCACTGAAGCGATACCGTTTGCATCTGTTGTAAATTCAATCACTTCAGTTCCAATGGTAACTTTTCCAGTTTTGTTTGCAATTGCTTTTCCTTTGCTGTCTTTTAAGGTAATTTCCAGGGTGCCTTTCTTGTATCCGACAGTAACGTCAGGAGCGGTCAAGTTTACAGGTTGTGAGTCTTGGTAGGTTCCTTCATATGGAGTAAGGTTGTTAGCGGTAGGGAAATATCTGCTTTCTGACTGCACGAGGAAGTATTCGAATGTAGGTGGGAACGGCAGTTTGTCTGGAGTATATGAATTTTTGCCAATAGTGATATTGTAGTATGGATTCAATCCTCCATTTCCGCCAAGCATGATGGCAATTCTGCTGCCCATCATTGTATTGTTAAATATTTCAACGTCATGAGCTCCATAACAGGTTATTGAACTAATTTTTGACTGTTTGATTGTATTTCCATAAACTTTATGTCCAAATGAATGTAAAAGGTAGATTCCATCTTTTGAACCTATGATTGTGTTATTGAAAACAGTAACATTTTTTCCCTGATTGAATCTCACGTCAATACCGTGGTTTACGGCATTCGTGACAGTGTTGTTTGCAATGATTGAGTTTGCAGATCCGAAGCATATGATGCCTGTTGTGTACTGGTTGCTTACCTTGTTATTTGTGATTATTGCATTAGGACGTCCTTGCTGCCTTTCTCCTATGAACATTCCCCAGGATGCGCCTTGAACATTACAGTTGGTAACGGTAAGGTTCGGGCTGAGTATGGAATAGATTCCTGCGGTACAATATTCCCTTAGAGTCTGGTCTTCCCCAATGGTAGTTGCGTCATATCCCGGATATATGCACTTGATATTCAAATCACTTACAACGATATTTGAAGCATTTACGCAGTATAACACTGCAGAATAGCTAACTCCAAATCCTCCCTCATTGGTTTTGTTTTGTATTCTTTCAGGAACAAGACTTAATGCAGGGGATTGATAGCTTATTAATGTTGCGTTGTTTCCAATCACTTTGATGCTTTTTTCAATGTAAATGGTAATGTTTTCAAATACTGCATTCTCTTCAAAGATTAACGTATCTCCATTGTTCATTCCGTTAATGACCTCTTGAATCTGTGCGCTGGTCATTCCGGAAGTTATTGTTTGAGTTGTTTGTGTCGGTTTTAATAGGGTATTGTAGTCAATGACGATTGGTCCCGGAACATCGATTCCAGTGAATTCGACATAAGTCACGTTGGATTTGCTACTGTCTGTGTAGGTGCCCATCATCGCATCTATGCCTGCATAATCCCCTTTTGCTTCAGCTACATAATAGCAGAATGAAGGTGGGAAAGGCAATGAATCCAATTTCCATTCGTTTTCATCGATTGTGATATTGTTGTATCCAGTATAGGTTCCTCCAACTGGTTGTCCTCCACCTAAGAGAACCCCAATTCTTGAATTATATAATTTGTTGCCTTCAAGGGTTATGTGGCTTGCACCACAACAGGTAATTGAACTTAATGTACAGTTGACAATTGTGTTACCGGTCACGGTATGCTTTGCTGAGTGCAACAGATAAATTCCTTCTTTGGAACCGACTATGTAATTGTTAAGGACTTTAACCGCATTTCCAGCGCCATGCCTTACATCGATTCCGTGGTTTTTGGCATTTGTCACATTGTTGTTTCTGATTATTGTCTTAGGTGACTGGAAGTTGAAGATTCCAGTAATCAACTGGTTTTGTACATTGTTGTTTTCAATTATTCCTCCGGTGCTGTTTTGGAACCAGATACCCCAGGAACATCCTGTTATGTTATTGTTTTGGATAGTTGTGTTGTGGGCATTGAAAGCGTATATTACACAGTTGCTGTATTTTGGATCGTCATTTCCCTGAGCATCTTTTCCCTTATCTGTTCCACTATGTGCGCCTGCAATGAAATTCAAGTCTTTTAGGGTAACGCCGTTGCTTTTAACAATATATAATGTTGCCTTATTGGTGATTGCATATCCTCCATCAGTGGTCTTGTTTGTGATTATATCAGGGATGTTGTCATATGACGGATTGTCAAAACCATGCAATGTGGCGCCATTACCATTGACTGTTAAATTTTTATTTATATAAATGCAGACATCATAATAATCTCCATTTTGGAAGTTTACAGTTCCTCCTGCTTCTAAACTATTAATTTTTTCCTGAATTTTGTCGTTAGTGTCAGTAGTCTCAATCGTAACTTCGCTGCCAGTTGCAATATTGTTATCTTCGGATAGTTCCAATGTGTTGCTACCAGTGCCGTTAACATTGGAGGCATCTTCTGCTGATACTGCACTTGTGCCTAAGAATACGATTAATACTAACAGAATGGCCAATATTAAACTTTTCTTATTCATATTTCTCCTCTAAAATTTAATTAAGATAATTACTTAAACGTAAAAAAAATTATCGATAAGCAATTGATTATATATAGATTTTCATATTATTTAAATTGAAATGTCTTAAATCTTGGATATAACATTGTTAACTATATTTATTTCTTGTAATTTGAGTTATATCGTTGTTATTTCTTGATATAACTTTGTTATTAAGGTTAGATTTATATATATAATTCATCAAAATATTATCATTAATCAATATTATTCACATAGATGAATTTTTGCCTTGCAATATAATTTTTCTATTTTAATCTTTGATTATGAAAATAACAAATTAGGAAGTTTTAAATATGGATAAAAAAGTGTTTAATCTTTTTTTCATATCATTAGTGTTCTTATTCTTGGTTTCAGCAGTCAGTGCTGAGGATGCTCAGGATGGCAATATGACTGTTCTTTCCAGTGGAGGCAATCATATAATCACTTCCGATTTGTCAAACGAGGATATCCAATCACAGTTTGACAATGCAAACGATGGAGACACTTTTGAGTTTACAGACAATGAGTATCAGGATATCTCATTGGTTGTGGACAAGAAATTGAACATAGTTTCCAAAAAGGATAGTGTAGTATATGCATCCGATGAAGTGAGCGACAAGGCCAGGGATATGGGAATAGATAAAACTTTCGGATTTTACTTTACATCAAATGCAGAAGGTAGCGTCCTATCGGGGATAATTATTATCGCTTCCAATTGCGATAATGGAATTATTGTGGATAATTCTAAGGATATCAAAATTATCAACAATAAGGTTACTGGTGGGCAAAATGGCGTTTTGATAAGGAATTCAGATAAGGTTACGCTCTGTGAAAATCATATTTCAAATGCCAAGCAGAATGGAGTGCAGCTTCAAAACGTTAAAAATAGCCTCATCGAAAAGAATGACATTTCATATAATAAGAAATCAGGTATCGAAACATCAAATATCGAGTATTGTAAAATTTTGAATAATACGATACATCACAATGACTTGAACGGAATTTCCACATTCAACAAATCTTCAAACACTCTGATATACGGCAACAATGTCTATGAGAATACGAATGGTATTTACATAAATTCCACATCAACCAATGATGCCGTAAAGTCAAATTCCATGACTCATAACAGAAAGGATCCTAAATCCAGTATGGGAGGATTTGAAACGGGTAATGGTCTTTTATTTGGGGCAGGATTTAAAAGCAGCGGAGATACAATACTTCAAGTTGAATATAACTATTTGGCTCATAATGAGTTTTATCAGGCAAAGAACTATTGGGAAAATCCAAATTTCGAATTGGGCCAGAATTGGTACAATTCAAATGACCCTTCAAATACTTTTGTCTGTCCAAGGCTTTTGGCGTCCCTGATGACATTGGATACGTTTTCCGTCAGCAACACATTAACTCTTCAGTTGAGGGATTCGTCCGGAAGGGCAGTAAATGAGTTTGCCACATTCCAGACAAATGTTGAGGTTGACGGCAACGTTTATACAGCAACTTTTGTCAACGGCAGGGCCACTGTTGCCGAATTGGATCCTAATGTTGACCATAATGTCAGGGTTCAGATAGCCGACCAGTATTACAATTATGATGTTAGGGAGGCATCAGGTGAAACCGGCGATGCCAAGGATTCAAAGACTTCAACAAGTGACAGCAATACTGGTTCCAGTGGCACCAGTTCTAGCGGAACTTCCGAAGTTCAGGGAAACTCAAATTCCCAAGGTGCTTCAAATGGCGGAGACTCATCAGGTTCACATATAAAGAATTCAGATAAATCAGGCAACTATGGAACAAACAGTTCCGATATCCCATCCCAGGACACATCTGATAATGGTAATGATGCATTGTCCAACGGTGATTTGAATGCCGGAAATTCTGGAAGCGGTGATGCAATGGATGAAGGAAAAGCCTATGAGATAGTTCCCCCTGTAACTGCTTCAAAGGAGCTCACCAATACCTCAGGACTCGTAGTGATAAGTATTTTGTCCATTATGGGAATGCTTATCTATGGATATTGGCGTAAAGACGAATTCGAAGGATAAATTTTCCTTTTCTTTTTTTCTTTTATTTATCTTTAAAATGCAAGAATACCACAACTTCTGCAAGTTGTGGATGAATTGCACTATTGGGTGTACTGTCTTTTTTAATTAATTTTATTGTGTTTTCATGAATTTTTATTCAGTATGCTTTTTTGTTATTGGATTTTTGATAATTGCTTTGGGTTTGAAAAATTGCTCTGAGTTCGTTATTCGATTACTTTTCAAATGCTCTCTCTCATTTTTTATATAGGGGTAATTATAAATGAGATATTATTCAATTAAATGTGATTTTAATTGTTGTTTTAAAAAAGAGTAGATGTTTTTTCATTTTTTTTTAGATATGAATGAAAATGGTATATAATGATGGGCTAGGGATGAGATTTATGGGTGAGTATATTCGAGGTGTGGTTGTTAAGCTTCATTTAACTCCCGAACAAGAAATTCTGTTTAAACAAAACTATGGTTGTACTCGTAAAACC
>CACWUH010000058.1 GCA_902764015.1 uncultured Methanobrevibacter sp.
CCTGCAAACGTGAAAAACTATGCAACCAACTGGCTTGCCGAAGGCCTCAACGACTGGATTTTGACCCGTGACATGGACTGGGGAATACCTGTGCCATTGGATGAGGCCAAAGGAAAGGTTTTATATGTGTGGATCGAGGCATTTTTAGGATACATCTCATCAGCATCCCAGTGGTCAAAGAAATCCGGCAAGAAATGGGAGGAATACTGGAACGACTATGTCGTCCACTTCATCGGAAAGGACATCATATACCACCATTCAATCTTCTGGCCGGGACTTTTAAAGGCATACGGATGCAAATTGCCTGACATGATTTATGCCGGAGAGTTCCTCTCCCTTGAAGGGGAGAAGATGTCCACAAGCAAGAACTGGGTGATATGGATAGCAGATTTCGTCAAGGACTACGAGCCTGACTTGTTGAGATATTACCTGACGATGAACGCACCTTTAAACAAGGACTCCGACTTTTCATGGGATGATTTCCAGAGAAGGAACAACGACGAGCTTGCGGATGTCATCGGAAACTTCCTGCACCGTACTTTCGTTTTTACCAAAAAGTCATTTGACAGCAAAATCCCCGAATATGAAAACCCTACCGATGAGGATGAGGAGTTCAGAAAAGCAATTGAAGAGTTGCCGGACATTGCCGGAGAAAACATTGCCAAATACGAATTCAGGGAAGCGCTGGTTGAAATATTTAGGGTTGCCAAGATGGGAAACAAGTATTTCAATGATGCAGAGCCTTGGAAGGCAGTAAAAGAGAATCCGCAAAAGGCAGCAAACTGCTTATACTTATCCAACCAGTTGGCAAAGACATTGGCATACACCTTAAAGCCGTTCCTGCCGACCAAAGCAGATAAAATCGCAGAGATAATGAACCTCGGTTCACTGGACAGCTGGGAAGATGCAAAGGTGCCTTTGCCTCAAGGTCATGAGATAAATAAAGCTAAACCATTATTCAAAAAGATTGAAGATAAGGAAATTGACGCCCAAAAGGCAAAACTTAAAGAAAACTTAAAGGAAAATAGCGAGGAAGATAACATGAGTGATTTGATAACAATTGATCAGTTTGATGAAGTAGTAATTAAAATAGGAGAAGTCAAGGAAGCCGAAAAGATAGAAAAGTCAGACAAATTATTGAAGCTTCAGGTTGACATCGGCGAGGAAAAGCCAAGGCAGATTGTTGCAGGACTTGCCAAGTTCTACTCCCCGGATGAGCTGATTGGCAGAAAGGTCTGCGTCGTTGCAAACCTCCAGCCTGCAAAGCTCTTCGGAACATTGTCACAGGGTATGATTTTGGCCACAGGAGAAACCGGAGCACTTCTTGCGCCGGATGTGAACGGAAAAGTCGGCGAAAGAATTCAATAAGTAGATTAAAATGCCTGAATCTGTCCTAGTAAATAAAGCCGAGAACTTCCTTAAGGAAATCGCAGATGATTCAATCAGTCTGGATGACATTGAAGATTTTGACGTTTTCAAAAGTCTTTACTTTAAGCTAGATGACAGATTAAACTTTTTGCAGAAACTTAAGGATGATATGGATATTCAGGGATACACCACTCCATTTACATCTTTAAGCAAATACGGAACAAAGACCGTGGCCGATGTGGGGGCCGACGAGATAAGGGAAACCAGCCGCCATAACAAGATATTCAGGATGAAGGCAAACGCCAAGAAAAATATCCTCGATCGCGTGAAGTCAGCCATTGACTCACACAAGATTGCCCTTGGAAACCTCGAGCAGTTCGGATACGTGAAGTGCAACTCCTGCTACAAGAAGTATTCGATGGACAAGTTCAAGGGAATGGACGGCCAATGCGAGTGCAAGAGCACATCATTCTCATTCAAAGTAAACAAGGGACGGACCCATCGCCTTGAAATAATACCTTACCTGCCCCTGTCGGGAAACTATATGGTCCTGAGGGGAGAGCTTTCCCAGTATACAATGGAATCCTTCAATCAGGTTATAAACATCCTAAAGCAGGAGAGGAAGGGTGTCGTCAAGACAATATCGCTTGTGATAAGGTTCCGTGACGACAACAACCGGCTCATCAGAAAGAACATCACTCTGGAATCAGAATATGTCGACAATTATGAGGAGGAAGCGAGAAGGAGATACGGCAGGAATGTTCGAATAGAGGCTCTTAGGCTTAACAGGACAAAACCAGCTATAATCGATGACAAGCATGCACGTACCGCACTTGCCCTGGCCTATGCCGGATATGCCCAGGAGATAATATCCGAAATAGAGGACGACATCCTCAAGCGCAACCTGACGGACTTCAAAAGGATAAGAAAGTACGATGAAATCCTTGAGGAATTCGAAAACAAGAGGCCTGATTTCATTGACATGTATGACTGGGATGCAATCGAGGATTGGAGAAAGTCAGAAATCGAAAAGCGATTCAGAAGCCTCAACTACCAGGACAGGCGAGGCAACATGGCAAGGTCACTGAGACGGGACCTTAAGGTGAGGGAAAACATATACAAGAACATATTCAAGAACATAGCATACACCCTGATTGTCTGGGACATGTTCAGATACTACATGACCACATCAAACAATGCCCGAAGGACCAAACCTGGTCCCTTCCCGTATATACGGGTTGAGCTGGACCGTGAACAGAGAAAGGCGTTCCAGACCACATACGCCAAGGTGATTGAAATACTTAACGACTTCACTGACATTAAGATAATCCCGATTCCTGAAATGGACCTTCTTTTGTATGAGAAGTTCAAGTTCGAAAAGGAGATGCATGGCTCCAACATCAAGTTCAACCATGTGGCGTTGGGCGCAGCGTTGATAAACCAGAACTCCGACGTGGAGCGTGAAAGCATCAGCTATGCATTCAACATCAACGAATCAAAAATCAAACAGGAAATCGAGCACATCGACCAGATAAAGAATCCACAAAGCGACAGGTCCCAGGAGTTTCTGGAACTCATAAAGAAGTGATATGATGGATGAGGATGTAACTACAATCCATATCACAAAGGCACTTTCCTCTTCGATGATTGTGGAACTTTTAAACAAGTACTCCAACCTTGAGGAAATTACCTGTCCGCCGAGTGTCTATAAGAGAACGTCAAAGACTTATATCGATGCGCTAAGACGGCTCGGCATAGAGGTCAGGAAAAAGTACGACTGGGGCGCCAAGTCAAGAAGCAACGATATCGAGTTTTACGTGAGGAAGCTATCCGATGAGGGTTTGAGCGCAAAGCAGATTTCACAGAAGCTTGACATTTCCCTCAATAGGGTATACTATCTGCTTAAAAAAAGTGAAGCGGAGTTTGACAACCGCAAAAGAAAGCACGACCACGCCGAAATCAAGAAATTAAAGAAAGATGGACTGTCCGCAAAGGAAATTTCCGAAAGGCTGGACATACCCTTGAGGACCGTGTATTATATCTTAAATAAAAAATAGAATCAAATCATGATTTGATTTGAGTGGAAGTTTGCATGGTTTTTAGCAGGTTAGAGAAGCAATATCGTGTTCAGACTCAAACCCGTTATCCTTGATATTTCTTCTGGAGGGTGTAATCCCTTAAGCTTTTTGGCAATATCTCTCTTATTCTTTTCTATACCTATTTTTATTCCTTCTTTCTTTCCTTCTTTCTTTCCTTCTTTCTTTCCTCTTTGTTCTGCTTCGTATATGGCTTCCTGCTCATACTTTCGGTTCACTTCATCAACAGCCTGTTTGATAATGGTTTCAGTGTTGTCGTTCATTTCAATCACTCCTTCAAATTCCTTTCTTTCATCTTCACTTAACAAATTGTCGATTTCAAGCTGAATTATCGATCGGATTGTGTCAATCTTTTCCTCATGGAAAATTTCCTCTTTCTTCAAAAGCTCGACAATAGGTGCCAATAATGCCTTTTTATCCTCATACTTGAATGCAAGGGACATGAGCATTAAGTGCAATTCCTCTTCATACGTTAATTTAGTATATGATTGCTCATTGTTATTAAGCTTTTCTGATTCTTCCATGTTGGCCTTTTTGATTATTTTTTCAAGTTCTTTTTCAAAATCAATATCTCCCAAATAGAATATTTTGGGATGGAACCCTTTTGAATTGCCGATCATTATTTCGGTTGCACCCTGATTTCGATTTCCGAAACTGAAAACTATGGTCTCCACAATTCCGTCATAGCGAATTTGTGCCACTATATTATAGTCGAAAAATCGTTCCAGGTCATCGGAATATACCACAGGAAACTGAAATTCTATATGGCATAGGGTGTCGTCTTCCAATCGGCACAGAAAATCAAGGAACCTCGTTTTCCCGTTCAAGGTGGAGATTTCAGTCTTTAAAATCTCAACGATTTCCCTTTCCTCACCGATATATTTCAGGGACTCGACCGAGTAGGCCAGAATGATAATCTTCAGAATGACATCATATATCTTGTGAATTTTTCGAACCATATTATTTGCTCCTTTTTTACTTTTAATCAAAATAACTTAATATATACTGTATATCTCAAAGTATATGAAGTTATATATTGATTTAAGTCAATATTGTTGTCTAAATGTAATTTTATGAGTTAAAATCAATTTTTAGGTGTTGTTGTAATTTTACGAAATTGAAAAGGATTTATTAATGAGCCAAACAAAAATAATAATATGATGATTTTACCACAACTTCCATTGTATGCAATAGCGATAATCTGCGGCCTTCTGTCCTTTGCCGTGACTAGGTTGACAATGCCGAGAATCATAAAAAAGCTTGAAGCGGCAGATATTGTCGGAAAGGACATCCACAAGTCCTGGCGGCCAGTGGTTGCCGAGATGGGAGGATTCGGAATACTCTTCGGATTCATCATAGGGATGTTTTCGGGAATATACATGCACGACCTTCTGACGTTCCAGCTGGTGATTGTCCTTGTTGTAATCCTGCTTGTGGGAATCATAGGCATAGTCGACGATTTGCTTGCACTGTCATCAAAGGAAAAGTTCTTCCTCCTGTTCCTGGCAGGCCTTCCATTAATCTGGGCAGCACCGCCAAATGTCGGATTGCTGTACCTCATCACGATTCCTATCGCATTGTCCATAGGCTCCAACCTCACCAACATGCTTGCAGGACTTAACGGAATCGAATCAGGACTTGGAATAATATCCATGGCATCGCTCACCATTGCATGCATAATACTTGGAAAGTATGACGTCACAATCATTTCAATGAGCATGCTCGGTGCCTTGATTGCATTTCTCTACTTCAACAGATACCCTGCAAAGATCTTTCCGGGAGACACCGGAACACTGATTATTGGTGCGGCTGTCGTGTGCATCGCATTCATCGGAAGGGTGAAGCTCATCGCATTTATAGTATTGATGCCGAACATCATCGATGCTGCACTTAAGTTCTACTCAGCGGGAGTCATGAACCGCCAGCAGCAGAAGCCGACGCAATTGAATGATGAGGGCAAACTGGTGAGGCCGGAAACAGGCTTCAAGTCACTGATAAGGCTTGTCTTGAGAAGACCTATTGCCGAAAAGGATGCTGTCAAGATAATCTGGGCAATAGGAATACTCTTCGGTGCCTTGGGAATCCTGGTTGCGCTGGTGATGCCTGGAATGCTTGAAAACCAGACGCTCGTTAACTTCCTTCAGATAAAGGAGATGTTCTATCATATATAGGTGATTTTGATGAGGCCATATGTAATACTTAATGCGGCAATGACGCTGGACGGAAAGATTGCAACCCGAACGGGAAGTTCCAACATTTCAGGCAAGGAGGATCTGGAGCGTGTGCATCAGATTAGAAAGGGCTGCGACGGGATAATGGTAGGTATCGGAACCGTCATTGCAGACGACCCGAGACTCACTGTCCATAAAATCGATGCAAGGCCTGAGGACAATCCCGTAAGGATAGTCGTTGACAGCAGATGCAGGACTCCGGTCGATTCAAGAATCACAAACAGTGACGCAAAGACCATAATCGCCGGTGCTAACGAATACAAGGAAGAGTATATGAAGACAGATGCCTATGAAACCCTAAAAAAGCGTGGAGTGAAATTCTTCTTTTCAGGCGCTGAAAGGGTGGATTTGAAGGCTCTTATGAACTACCTTCATGAGGAAGGCATCGAAAAGCTCATGCTTGAGGGCGGGGCAACACTCAACTTTTCCATGATAAAATCCGGACTCATTGATGAAATAAGCATTTGCGTTGCGCCGATGGTAGCTGGAGGGGCAAATGCAACGACATTTTTCGATGGCGATGGATTTGATGAAATGGACGATGCAGTAAAGTTGGAGTTAATAGATTACTATCCATTAGGAAAGGACTTCATTTTAAATTACAGGGTGTTGAATGACTGACCCTTTATAATTTTATACCATATGAAATCATCGCCGGCATAGCGGCTTATCAGTATTGATGTCAGTGTTGTCAATGCGAAAATCAGAAATACGCCTGCGGGAGTAAGGACAAAAAACCATATCGCCATGATTATCTCGCCCACCACAAAATTTTTGAAGGGCTTGCTTGTTTTAACATAGCTGAGGACTCCCAGAAATACCGGAGTCAGTATGATGGCTAGAATATATAGTATTGAGTCATACAGTCCCACCAGATTGGCAACCGGAAGATTCAGGATGTTCATGTAAAGATACATCTCAACAACAGTCAAAAAGAATCCCTGAACGCCGCCGCAGATGGCCTGTGAGAGAGTATGCTTTTTTAAAAGGACCCTTGACCAGATAAGCACCGGATATATCAGTCCGAAGATTGCTCCAAAGGGGCCCAGAAGCAGTATCAGGGCACCCACAGGACCTGAAAGGCCGGTGGTGTGAACGCTTATTTTCCATTTAGTTGTAATCAGAAGCACCACGCCAGTATTGACGGCATAACATAAAAGAAGGCATGTGAGGAAGTTGTCCAATCTGAAAACAAGACAGATTATAAATCCTATGAGATATGAAACGATCCCCACAATCAGGGGCATGTACCTGTCGGACCTGTTTGATATGTCGCTGTCTGTATTGAGCTTTTTGGCCCAGAATAGGATGATTGCCATGGGCAGTATGGATGCAAATACCAATGAGACAGCTTCCAAAACAAGGAATTTAGCCCAGTCAAATCCTTCACTACCAAATGACAATGTCAGGCATATTATCAAAAACAATGGGATGCAGATGATTGGAGGATTTGTAACTGTTGAGATAGATTTGGCCACTTTTAATTTTTCCATGTTTTATATTATGATTTAAAGATTATAAAAGTTGGTGATTGGCAGGGGTTTTATCAGCGAATTTAGAAAAATAATATAAATGTAAAAAATAATAGATATTACTAATTGAATTTAGAGGGGATATCATGAAGATGGAAATAGAATTGACAGAATCTCAGGCTGAAAAGGTTGAAATCCTAAAGGACAACGGCATCGGTGTCGGTGAAGCCATTGACATTCTCTTTGACATAAGGGACGACGTTATTAATTCAAGCGACAGATACATTGACGACAAAATTGAAATGGCCAATAAGCAAAAGGCCGAACTCAAAGAGCAGATGGCCAAAGTTGATGAGGAGCTGACCCTATACACCAAGCTGAAGGATTCCACCGTCAATCCCGAGCAGAAGATTAAAATCATCGAAAAGGAATACGGCAAAATGGACAAGACTTATGATGAAACTGTCCATGACGCCAAACTCAAGTTCAAATGGAGAAAATCCATTTTCAAATTCTGATTCCTTTCATTTTTTATTTTCAACTATTTTTTTTCATTTAAAAAAATGTGTCACATCCAATTTTCCAATAATTGTTGCAGAGTCAATAGTTGCAAATGCAACAGTTTATATACCATGACATAGTAATATTAGGTCATGAAATCATTAGTGGTATATTACTCAAGAAGCAACATTACAAAAAGGCTTGCCGAAGACATCGCAGGCAAGACCGGTGCAGACATCAGGGAAAGCTAGGTTATGCACGCGGAGGAAAGCATGCATTATCCGAAAAGATAATCGACATCGAAGAGACAAAGTTCAATCCAGAAGAATATGATGTTGTATACATCGGAGCGCCAGTATGGGCGGGAAAGATTGCAAACCCAACGCTTACATACATTAAGCGCAACGAGGGAAAGCTCAACAATGTCAAGTTCTTCATGACTGCCGGAAGCAAGGACTATGAAAAGGGCTTCAGGCAGCTCGAGAAGTACTCAATCACCCCAATCAAGACATTCGGACTGACCACAAAGCAGGTCAAGAAAGGCGACTACAGTCTGGATTCATTCTTAGAGTAGATAGGATGTCTTTTGAAGAGTTCAAAAAGGCAGACCCTTCAACCCTTCCCATAGGAAAGCTCATCACCATGATTGCAAGGGGCCAGTCCATATATATGAACCATAACCTGGACGATTTCGGCATCAATGCAACCCAGCTTCACCTGCTGTATGAGATATCCCTTCAGGACAGCCCCAACCAGAAAAGTATTGCCTCAAGATGCAACATCAACAAGGGAGCCGTTGCAAGATCAATCAAAAAGCTTGAGGACAAGGGCTTTGTTGAAAGGACTGTCGATGAAAACAACCGTCGCCAGAACAGGGTTTCACTGACCCAAAAGGGCAGGAAAACACTCACCGAAGCCTATGATGTGCTCAACACATGGGAAGATGAAGTGATAAGGGAAAAGGGCTATGTCGACAAAGAGGTATTGCAGTTGGTTTTGAAGGAAATTGCTATAAAGACAATGGAGTTAAATGAAAAAGAGGAATAGAATGGCAGAAGATAATAAGAGCGAAAACATAGAAATGATAACGGGCGACCCGAAAAAGGCAATAATCAAATTATCCATCCCTATGATGGTGTCAATGCTTTTGATCATGCTTTATAACATTGCAGACAGCATATGGGTGGCAGGACTTGGTGCTGATGCCCTTGCGGCAATCGGATTCATCACACCATTATTCATGGTATTGGTGGGATTGGGAAACGGTATCGGAGCCGGAGCCAATTCACTGATTGCAAGATACATCGGAGCAAAGAACTACAAGCAGGCAAACAATGCAGCACTGCACGGCATCCTATTGTCGGTTATAGTATCGGTGATATTCACCGTGCTAATTGAAGTATTCATGGTGCCTATCCTTGAGTTCATGGGTGCCGGAAACACGATGGACTATGCAATGAGCTACAGCTACATCATATTCGGATTCCTGTTCATATTCGTATATTCGGGAGTCGCTTCAGCGATATTTAGATCCGAAGGGGACATGAGAAGGGCGACAATAGCCATTGCGGTGACTGCAATCCTGAACATCATACTGGATCCCATCTTTATTTATATTTTAAACTTAGGAATTGCCGGCGCAGCATGGGCAACTGTGATATCTGCAACAATGTCATGCGTTGTGATGAGCTACTGGATATGGGGCAAAAGGGACCTCTATCTTGATTTGTCATTCAAGAACTTCGACTACCAGTCATACATAATGCTGGACACCCTGCAGGTTGCAATTCCCTCAACGCTTGAAAACATAGTCTTTTCAGCCCTTGCAATCATCATAAACTCAATGCTTGTCATGGCAGACGGAACGACTGCGGTGGCTGTGTATACCGCATCCATGAGGATTGTTCAGCTTGCAATGATTCCGTTAATAGGTATCGGAACGGCGCTTCTGACAGTTGCAGGAGTCGCATTCGGTGCGCACAACCATGAAAACCTCAAGATTGCCCATTCCTATTCGATAAAGCTGGGCTTTCTGGTGTCAATCTCTCTGGGAATCGTGATATACATATTCTCATCACAGATTGCGACGATGTTTGCATACACCTCGGCAAGCGCAAGCCTTGCTCCCCAAATCGCCGATGCGATATCAGTATTGATGCTTTTTGTTTTGGCAATCCCTCACGGTATAATGTCATCCATGATGTTTCAGGGTGTCGGAAAGGGAGTGTATTCCCTTCTCATCACGCTTCTTAGATCATTGATTCTTGAAAGCGTGTTTGCATACATTCTGTGCTTCATGTTCGGATGGGGTGTGGTCGGAATATATATTGGTATCATTCTCGGCTGTTTTGTCGGAGGAACAATAGGATACGTCTGGGCAAAGTTCTTCATCAGGAAATTCAGGCAAATATCCATCAGAAAATACACGCCTCAAAAGGACTAGTTATCCAATAACTAGTTTTTTATACCTTTTTTTACTAATAACTTAACATGGAATTCATAGTCTCAAACAAAAAATACTCCATCTTGAACCATGAGCTTTACATCAACTACCTCATGGTCAACGAATATTTCAGGGAGCATTCCAAATATGACTATGACATCACTTTCGACTTTTTAAATCCTCTCCTAGAAAAGGACAGGATAGATTTTGACGATATTCTGGAGGGCACAAGAGATCTTGAAGTGCTGATTGAAAAGGAGGAGATTAACTTCATTCCTGCGGGCCTCAGAATCGACGAGCATCTAAACGACAACTTCAGGATAAGCTACCAGACACTTGAGTTCAAAAATGTCAATGTCGGCGAGGCGGTGCCCTTGCTGATTGCCCTGACGAGCCTTCTCAATCATAAGCCAATAGTTTCGCTATATCAAATAGAAGAGGAACTCAATCACTTTCTTGATAAGTTCAGAACATACGTTGAGGATTAGGGCCTGATTTTGCAGGGCCTGATATGGCATGTGCTTGTCTTTTTCCAGTAGCAGTTGTTGCAGGCAATGCAGTGGCTTTCGCCGTTTCCCTCAATCTGCCAGTCCACAAGAAAGCTCGGATCATTTACAAAGGGCCTCTGCATTGAAATGAAGTCTATGTCAGTGCTGTTGAGGATATCGTTTATCTGGTTCTGGCTGGTGGCGCCTCCGCCCAAGATTACCGGAATGTCCACTCTTTTTATTATTTCCTGTGCAGCTCCAATTAGCGGATTTTCATCATGGTTTTCACGTGTGAAAAACTGAGGTGAGCGTGGACGGGTAATCTGAAGTGAATCAACACCATGTTTTTCAAGCAGCTGGCATATGTTGATGGTTTCATCAAGGGTCATTCCATTGGTGGTGCCGTCAAATGCGTTGAGCCGGCAGTTTATGTGAAGCTTGGTCGTGTCCTTCATGACCTTTATCATCTCGAGAACCATTCTCAGACGATTCATAGTGCTTCCGCCGTATTTGTCCTCACGGCTGTTGAAGGTAGGATTGATGAACCTTGAAAGAAAGTAATAGTTGCCGAGCCCAAGCTGGATTCCGTCAAATCCTCCGTAATCGAACTTTTGAGCAGCCATGATGAAGTCGGTCTGGATTTTTCGCATATCCTCGATTGTGACATCCTCAACCCTGATGTTCTGCTCGGTTCTCTTGTTGAACTGAACCATGCCCAGCTGGGCAAAAATCGGAACATCATATATATGGACAAGGTCTGTGAGGTCACGGGCTTCTCGGACAAAACGGTTGTAGTTGACCGTGTTTGAATACTTTGAAAAGACATCCTTTGGATAAAGGGAGTAAAGCTCGCTTATGATGAGTCCCACTCCGCTTGCGGCCATGTTCTCATATCTGTCATATATCTCAGGAGTCATGTTTCCGGATTTTTCCCTCTGGGACTCCCAAAGCCCTGTTCTGACGATTCTGCTGTTGAGCGTAAAGTCACCGAATTTGCATCTGTCAAATAAATCTTTCATAGTTATTATTTAATCAGAATAATATAAATATGTTATACAATCAATGATGAAATTCCATTTTAGGTTAATGAACAATGAAAATCGTTGGACATGGTCAGGTTCCGGCAAATGAGAATCGGCGCAAAAACGCATTTTTCAAAAAAGCTTTTTGGACTTTGGGGTTTGTTCTTCAAATCGAGAGATATGGGTTTCCAATTTTAATTCAAATGGCTCAAATTATCATCACTGGCAATTATGAGTGAATGCCATTATCCATTTTGCGGCAAGTGGATTTTAATGGATTGTCCCAGTTCGTAATATTGCTTTGGGTCTGTAAAATTGCAGGCATTTAAAACTGCTTATTTTAAATATGGGGTATGTATAATACTTTAATTGGGAATAGCATTATTGTTATTTCCCACAACCGACTGCGCGAAGGTTAGGTGGGAGTAAATCCTGCCTAATCTCCTCCTCCAATAAGCACATATAAATAAAATAATTTACATACCATTAGTTAATGTCATTCAATCTGATTTCAACTTTCCTCATAGCCGTTGCCCTGGCGATGGATGCATTCAGCGTATCCATGACAAAAGGATTTACGCAAAAGCATCTGACCAAACCGCAGATATTGTATTACGGACTCTTTTTCGGTGGTTTTCAGGCACTGATGCCCATATTCGGATACTTCTGCGGCAATGTGATTGCAAGCATTGTTCAATCCCTTGCACCCATTATCGGATTCATCCTTCTTCTGGCCATCGGGCTTAACATGATTCGCGAAAGCCTTACAGGTGATGAGGAGGAAATAACGGATCACTTTTCATTCAGGGAAGTCACTCTTCTTGCGATTGCCACAAGCATCGACGCCTTTGCGGTCGGAATAACAATAGCCCTCCTAAAAGACCCAATATTGATATCATCAGCAATAATAGGTATTGTGGCGTTCCTGTTCAGCATTGCAGGAATATTCATCGGAAAGAAGCTTGGAAACTATGTTGGAGACAAATTCCAAATCATTGGTGGAGTCATCCTCATTCTTATAGGAATAAAGATACTTTTGGGATTCTGATTAATGCTCCCTTTTTGGCGATGGTGCAGATTACTATTCAATATTTCAATTGCACAACTTACTTTTTTTTTTAAACTAAAAACTGTCCTATATTATTTATTCTTCGATTGTATTATTGTAGATTAAGAATTGTCTGAGTTCGTAATATTGCTTTGGGTATGTAAAATTGTAGGCATTTAAAACTGCTTGTTTTAAATATTATGCAATACTAATAATCTACATGGAAAATGACTTATGCTGTTTTCCTAATTGGTGCAAATCAATACTTAAAGTCGGCCCTAAAATTGAAGGAGATTGATTTCTTCCTCAATTTTTCATTTTTTAAAACAGCTGGCCGATGGTTTTTGGTAATTTAATTGTTTAATATCTCATTCATTTACAGGAGGAGAATTGCTTGTAAAAAAGCAATCCCCAATTCAATATTTTATCTTTGTACCTGTATTGTCGAACTAAAAACAAGTAAAGAGATGAATCAACGATAAATGGGCTTTTCAGAGAGTTTAATAACTCACCTGTTTTCCCACTCTAGATTTCATCACCAATTTCATTAAACAAAAAATTTGTTTGATAAAATTAATTATAATTATATTTTCATAGTTTATAAAGTTTTTGGAGCTGAATTAAATGGAATGCAGGAAGGAAATTGAGAACCCCTCAAATGAGGAATACTTTGAGGTGTTTGACAGAAATGAACGAATACGATATGGATTTACATCACAAAAAGACAGACAACTAATTGAGGAAAAATACCCTGACAAGTATGTTTTCAAAAAATACGACTACATTGACCTTGAAGGATTGGAGGACCGGTCTAAGATTCACTTAAAGCTGAATTTCTTTGAAAAAATCATTCTGATATTACTTATCATGCTTATCATATCATTTATCGCCGGCCTGATTAGCCCCGAGCAATATTCCTCACTAAGAATTGCCATCAACTGATAATATGAGCAGACGTCAAATCTCAAAGATTTTTCCAGGGGTCAAGCATCTCAACAGGAAGGAGGAAAGATGGTTTAAAAGGCTATTGGATAAGAATAACAGATGCCAGGCCTGCGGCACGAAAAGGGACCTCCAGCCCCATCACATTGTTGCCTGCCATGTCTATGACAAACTGTATTTTGACATTGATAACGGTGCGGTGCTGTGCAGATCCTGTCATGACCGCTACCACCAGACCTGTTTTCCTATAAATGCTGAAACGTTCAGGGATTTCTGTGAGAAAAAGCATCATCCAAAAGGCAAACCAAAAAGAAGGAAAAAGAAGTATAAAAGAAAAGAATACGAACCGCATCCCTTATACTCAAAAATAAAGATAAATGACTTTACAAAACCTAAAAACAAACCAAAGAAAAAGAAAAGGAAACGTAGGAGACATAAAAAAAGGAAAAGATTAAATCCAATATTTCTCACAAGGGAGTGGGGATGTGACGATTGGGATTACACACAGAGGATTGAACTTGAAAAAGAGGTATTAGGTGACTATTATGAAACGAAAAGAGATTATTGAATTGTTGCACAGGATAGAAGAGAGAGAAGAAATTGAGATATTGTATGCATGTGAGGCCGGAAGCAGAGCATTGGGATTTGCAAATGATGATTCCAATCATGACATCAGATTCATCTATAAGAAGCCAAACGTCAAGGATTACCTCTCTTTGGAGGAGCCGAGTGACATGATTGAATGTGTGGGGGATGATTTGGATTTCATCGGATGGGACATAAGAAAGGCACTGATGCTTCACTATAAAAGCGATTCCACCTTGAGGGAATGCTTCATTTCAAGTCTGGTATATATCGACAAGGGCATCGAATCGATATTTTCAGGCCTCGGAGGCTTTGACATTGATGTTTTAAAAAACGATTATGCTTCAATTGCCCACAACCGCTGGAAGATGTATTGCACTTTGGAATTTGGAAAGGAAAAGTCAAAGAAATATCTCTATGTAGTCAGGTCAATTTTGTGCTGGATGCTTCTTAACCGGGATATCTATCCTCCAATCGACATCCTTGAGCTTGTCAATCACGATTTCATCAATCTTGATGATGGCGTTAGACAGGCAATCAATGATCTGATTGACTTTCATCAAAACAATGGAGATTTGAGCGAAAGGACAGTGTTTATTTTGAACAGCTTTATTCTGGATTCCCTTTCCATGATGAAAAACACAAAAACAAAATCCCATAAGCAGCTTGAGGATTATGATGAAAGGTTCAGGGAACTGCTTTTAGTGTGCAGGTGATTTAATGATGGTCAATTTTTTTGAAATATATCAGATTGCAGTTCTTGTATCGGAATTTGGTGAGGTGCTGATTATCAACAACATTCCGGTTGATGAGTTCACTTACGGAGCATATATTTCGAATGTCTATGATGCATAGGTGTGCAAAACTCATTGAATTTTATCATCAAATTCACTTTTTTAAAGAAAATTGCATATATTAGTGAGGACATATAGATGGCGCTGTTACTATTTCCATGTTTTGAAATATTTTGGTGGTAGCGTGAAATTCCAGAAAATAAGAAATTTAATAAATTTCATAAAATTTAATAAATTTCACAGCCGAAAAGGAATTTCCCTGCTCAATTCTCTATCATTCATTATTTGATTTTCCAAGATACCATAAATCTTTTCAAAATAGTTTTGATTGATAAAGTAATGATAATTATTAGGTAATTTAATCAATGAAAGCCTTAAATCCATTATTTTTACTAAAATTCTTGTTAGTGTAATATTACCATAGTCGGAAATATATTTCCGGTTATAATCCCTAAATATGTACTGATAGATAAATATGTAAAAATAGTTATAATAGGTATTTACATATTACCTATTAACACTTTTAATAGGTATTTATGTATTATACTTAAAATTGTAATATATGTATATTCCATACTTCTGTATTTCCATACATACAGAAATACATAAATATATATTATCCATACATACAGAACATAGTAGTTATACATATTTTACCACTACTACTCAAGTAATATCACGAAAATGCTTTAAATGAATAGCTCCATATATATCAAGCTATTGAAATATGCCAATTTCGTTAAAATTTGCTGTTTTTTAATAAATTTCATGAAATTTAATAAATTTTAGCGCCGATTACCACGTCTGATAAATTTCACTATTTTCAATACTATGAAGAACAATATTGCGACAAAGAATACGAATGCCACGATAATCAATAACACAGGCAAATTATCTGAAGCAGTCTTTTGAGTTCCAAAAGTAACTGAGCCTATCTTTTCATAATCAGGTCCGATTGGAAGTTTTGAACCCTGATATTCGGTATTGTTGAAGAAGACATTGTCGTAGCAGTCTGCAGTGGCCATATCCGCAAAGGATCCGTCATCATTTGAAAGGTAGATGTCTGTAGTATTGAGGTTTTCAGTGGAATTGAAATCATAGACAAAGACATCACGTCTGTTGATTCCAAATAAGTCTGATTGGGCTAATTCAACCATCGTTTTGACCTTATCTGTAGTATTTAAAGGAACAACACCTGCTCTGGAGTACTTATACTTGTTTGGCATGGAAACATAGTCACCGGGTTTCAGCTTGCCAGTCTTCAGGTCAGTGTCTGTGGCAAAGCCGTAATTTCCGTTAGGGGCCTTTATGAGGATATGTCCTCTATTATACGGCTTTTTGATTTCCTGAATCTCCCGCAATGCTGTTTCTGATATGCTGAAGTCATCTGTAATCATTTCTGCGGCGATATTTTCACATCTCTCGTTATCCTCGCCGTCATCGATGCCTCCCAATCCGATCATCCAGCCGTCATTGGTAACGATGATATGGTTAAAATAGCCATGCTCGTTCTTGTACTGCTTGATTGCAGGATGGCCATGCCAGTCAACCTGTTCAATATAGATATCCGCTGTAAGATTGGCATCACGCCTATAGGACATAATTGAATCATTTCCATCCAACTGTAAAATAACTGAACAGCAGCCGGATTCATCGTTTTCATCAAAAATTACGGGCATTGCATCGGCATTTTGATGCGAAGGCATGGAATAAGCTCCACATATGGAAATAAATATAATGAAAATACCCAATACAAAAATTTTTTTATACAGACTCATAAATATCAATAATAAAATTGTTACATTAATATATATGATAAAAGTATTATTTATATTCGATTAATTGGGCATTGGGTAATAACATTATCAGAAAAACCTGTTTGAATTTGCCTTCAGCTTGTGTTTCATCTGCTCACGGTCGATGTGGATATATTTGTCCGTTGTTTGTGAGTTGGAATGGCCTGCAATTGACTGGACCTCTGCAACGGTAAGTATTTCGGCATAATGGGACAATGCGGTGTGCCTTAGGATGTGGACACTGACGTTTTTTGTATAGTTTATCGGACATTCCAATCCCTGGGTGCTTATCCTTTCATCACACTGGCGGGCATGCTTTTTGATGATGTCCTGAACTGCACGCTTTCCTATGCGCTTTCCCTTGATATTGGTGAACAGCTCTTCACGAATCTTTTCTTCATCAGCCTTCTTTCGCTGTATGATTGGCCTGTATACTCCATTCGTGTTTTTTCTGAGTTTTGTGGTTCTTTCAGCCATCATGTCATTCAGGCTTTCAAGAGTGTCATAGGTTATGAATGTGGTTCTGTCCTTCAGCTCTCCTTTGGTGGTTTCTGCACGCAAATAAACGTCAATAAAATCATTGGTGTCATCAGGCATGACGTAAAATCCGTTATCATCCAAAGGAACCTGAATATCGGTCTTGTTCAATAGGACCAGTTCCTTAAGCCTCATGCCGGAATCGATGAATGTCCTGCAAATCGCATAATCTCTGATATTTCCGCTCTGTTTGATTGTATCTAAAAAGAAATTTGATTGCTGCCAAGTTAGAGAGATTTTTTCGATTCTCTTTTTGGCGGTTTCAGGATCCTCGGCCTTGACTTCAATGATATCCTTCATCTTGATTGGTTCATGCTGGATTTCCTCCTGAACATCCTCTGAGTTGATGAACTCCAGAATGTTCATCATATATGTCTTGACGGTAGTCCTCTTGTTGCCCCTTTGCTTCAGGCAGTGCCTACGGTAATGTTTCAATTGTTTTTTAACATTCTTGTCATTAAGTTCGTCAATTCCATTGTCCTCAAGGTATTCAATGAATTTGGATATGTTGAATGTCTGCTTTTCGAGCGTTTCCTTTGTTAAGTTCTTTACCTCTTGCTTTTCTTCCAAGTACTCATCTAGGTAGTCTGCAAGCTCATTGACTTCGATCATAAGCTTTTCGCCTCCTAAATATATTTACTCAAACCCTTGTTATACTATTGAATTTTTTAATATATAAAGACTTCGTATCTTTTCACTTTTAACGTATATTATTACATAAAATATACGTT